>CADBCZ010000157.1 GCA_902793335.1 uncultured Lachnospiraceae bacterium | reverse complement strand
ATAACCTTGCTCTATTCCAACCTTCCATGAAATCATTCGCAGTAATTCCATACGCACAATATTATTTAAATGGTCGATTGCAAATAAAATTTCCTTTCGACATAATCCTTTCACTACATATGTTACAGTATTCCAAAATTCATTACAGCAATCATCAAAAGAACGTGCTGTCGGATGTTCTATATAATAATCTTCATCTGTAGGTACTGGTATATTAGTAACACGATTATCCTTATCTAATAATAATTTTACTAATTTATCCCAAGTAAAATATTCATCTAAAACTTCTAATGGCAATAATGTCAAATCTATTTTAACTCCGTCCCAAAATAACATAAGATATGAATACCCTTTTTCTTCTTTTGGAAACAATTCCATATCCTCGGGTTTTTGCATAATAAGTCTCTCTCCAAAAACATTAAGCCACTCATCACTATTAATAAAACTCTGCATGTCTGTGACAAAAAAAGTAATATCATAATCTTGAAAATCATCTGGTATAATATTAATATTTGTTCTTGAACCTTCTAAAGTAACCACCCTAATTCTATCATCTGCTTTAGCAAAATTAAGTATAGTATCATATATTTGTTTCTCTGTTCTCATTTTCATATCAACTCACTTTTAAAATTATTATTACTTATATTATAACAGAAAAAAGTAAATTTTCTATTGCCTTAGATTTACCTTAAACATAAAATTATTCTTTAAATTTAACCTTGTATCTATTTTATATTTTTTCCTTTTTGGATTTCCATCAATCCTATAAATGCTATTATTTTTAATATCATAGCTTACAGACCAAATTGTATTAGCATCCTTTCTCTATCATAATCACATCTAAACAGTACAAAAATCTTTTTGATTTCTAAATACTTATCCATATCATCAACTACTTAACAAATTGTAATTTAGCGAATAGTAACTTAATTTTCTTTTTTATTAAACATATGGCGTACTTTATCTATTCGATTATTTGGTCTGCGTGATTGAATAACTGGTTCACAAGTAGCAATTTCTTTTAATTCTGTCAAAAAAACTGCTTGCCCATTTGTATATAGAGTTAAAGTATTACGATATTCATTAATACAACGTACAGGAATATGTCCTGTAAAAATAATTTCATCATTTTTTGATTGACTAGTTTCAATTATTGCACAATGTTTTTGTGCATCATTATATGCACGAGAAAGGTATCCCTGTGGTGTAAAAAGTATAAACGAAAGATATGGCTCTAATAATTGCGTTCCCGCTTTTTTCAATGTTTGTTCAAGTACAATTGGGGCAAGAAAACGAAAATCCGAGGGAGTACTAACAGGGCTATAATAAACACCATATTCAAAACATATTTTACAATCTGTTACTTCCCAGCCATACAAACCTTGCTCCAGTCCATAATTAATACCTTCTCTTACTGCATTTTGGAAACTTTGATTTAAATAACCGAGTGAAACTTTGCTTTCGTACTGTATTCCACTGCCAATTGGAAGTGGAGTTATTGATAATCCAATTGATGCCCAAAATGGATTTGGTGGTACTTCAATATGAATAGTATAATCTGCCTTTTGTAATGGCTTTTCCAAATAAATTACGGTTGGATCTTCGATTATGTTTATGTGATATTTTTCAATCAACAGAGAACAGATAACTTCTAACTGCACTGTTCCTAAAAAAGAAATGACGATTTCATGTGTTATCGTATCAACACAATAACGTAAAAGAGGATCAGTATCTGCAATTTCTGTAAGAGCATCCAATAATTTTTCTCTCTCTTCTATTTTTATCGGTTCAATTCTTGTTCGTAGCATTGGTACAGGCTTGTCATTCCATACATTGCATGGCAAAATCTTTTCATTTCCTATAATATCGTTCAATCTTAATGTATTGTTAGGTATTATAAAAATATCTCCAGAACAAACTATTTCTGTCTGTATCATTTCTCCATTTGAAGGAATATATATTTCTGTAAGTTTCACTTTCTTTTTTTCTGACAATACAATTGTATCTCGTAAGTGTAATGTTCCACTGTAAAGACGCAAATAAACTAATCTTTGCTTATGGTCTGTATATTCAATTTTAAAAACTCTTCCACATAGTTCTGAAT
>CADBCZ010000156.1 GCA_902793335.1 uncultured Lachnospiraceae bacterium | reverse complement strand
TGTTAAAGTCTGTCATATCAGAACCTCTTTGAAGAATATTTTGTAACTTTGCGCCCATGTAATGTGCGCATGACGAACAATCTACGTTACATTCATCGAAATATATATAATGATTTTCTTGATAGTCAGCTTTCCCAGTATCCCAAAGGAACGGTTAAATATTATGGTAAAAAATATACAATTCCGGCATCTGTATTCACGGATAAAACAAATTGGCAGAGAGGTTCTTTTAGTTATAGTTGGTCTAACGCTTCTAAATCCTAATATAATTTAAAAGCTACGGGGACTGCAGGACATTCTATTATTACCTTTTCAACTCAAAAAGTGAAAGGTAATGAGTGTATATCACAAATATGTGATGTAGAATCTTCTATAATCATACGAACACAAGAAAAAGAATATTTTGTTGTTCAATTATTTAGAGGATTTACAAAAGAAGGCGAGTTTGTGAAAAAACTTTTAATCAGCAAGAATAGAAAAGACATTGTAAGTATAGTTCTTCCTTCATCAGAAGAAGTAAAAAACTTCGATGCCAATATAAAGAAATATAGAACTGGATTTATCCTTGAAACCTTGTATGGTGGAGGAGAAAATTTTTACACACGTTCCTTCTATTTCAAGTGTATTAAAGGTAATTTGTTCCTACCAAACTCTGATAAGAAGCTAGTTAATACAAAGAATATACGACCACAAATCAATGTCAGAAATTTTAATATCCAATATTATTTAGAGAATACTCCTTAACATGAAAAAAAATAGCATTTTTTCCATAGTTAGAAATGGACTATATGAGCAATATTTGAAATTGATAACAAACATTGATGTTAATTGTCAAAATGAGTATGGACAAAACCTCCTACAGGAAGCGATAGTATCTAACATGGATGAAATCGCTATTGATTTGGTGAAGAAAAAAATCAACGTTAATCACCAAGATGGTAAAGGACTGTCTCCATTACACTATTGTGCACAGTATTGTAATATTCGTATTGCAAAGTTACTACTAAAGAACAATGCAAATGTAAATATTTGCGACTCATATGGAAACAATCCATTGTGGACTGCAGTGTTTAGTGCGCGTGGCAATTATCAGATGGTAAAATTATTTGTAAAATATGGTGCTGATGCATACAATAAAAATAAAGCCAGTCGATCACCTATTGATTTTGCAGAACAAATTGAAGATTCTGATATGGTAAAAATTCTTTTGAATGAAGGATAATCAGTGAACACTAATTCCCGACTATAAGCAGGCTTATGGATATAAAGGATATAACCCTAAAATTCTATCAAGAAAAAGAATCAACAATTCAATATGATGTCTTAGAATTGTTGCAAACTGATTTGAGTGACGATATAAAAAAACATTTGAAAAAGTTGAATAGTAGTAATATCGAAAAATTACTCTCATTTTTTCCAATCCGAAACAAGTCACAAATATCTGAAGTCAAGAATTTACTAAAGACTCTAAAAGCGAGCCTGCCAAAAGAAATATTTAGTGAACTTAAAGATGAAGTGAAAGATATTTGTATAGATTACACATGGATACATAGTAAAGAAGGAGAAAAAATTCTTCAAATAGAGCAATGGATTAAGAACGCAAGATATAATCTTGCCTCTGATTTTCCTAATGCAATGATTTATATAGGGAGAAGTTTTATTAATCCCGTAAGTCTTATAATAGGAGGCTTCGTAGAAAACCAGAATGTTAAAGATTTATTAAAAACGCATTTTGACAATCTACGTCCACCGATAAAAATTGATTATAAAATATCACTTTTTCATAAGACTCAAGATTGAACGACAAGTATAAAAAATAAAACATATTCAGCGAATTAAATTCCATTTTAGCGAAATGAATGCTATTAGGATTCTGACATACATAGGCATTTCATTCATCTATGATTGAATCGTACATAGATTCCGTTGGTACAACCCCTGAATCTCTTTCGGATATAGGTATAGTGATAGTGGACGAGAGCAATCCCCCTTATTATTACGAGCAGATAGATTCAGCCAACTATACATTATATTTCGGAACTGTGCTTGGAGAATCAAAAACATATTACTCAGATTCAAAGAAGTGGGAAGATTTCTATAGACCCATAAAGTGTGATTAGTAGTCTTCGTTGACAAATTCCAATTTATCGGACTGCTATATCATATAGCAGCGGTCTATCTCGATATCCCTTGCTGGAACTTCTGTATGCGCCCATCGTATCTGCCATCGGCAATGTCGTGGACTTCATGGTCGGCACGTCTGAGTTCGTTGGCATTGAACCTGCCCAAGGTGCTTGCCAGCCAGACAAACCAGTCTGCCACCTGCTTTAGGGTTGCACTTGCCAGTTCGGAAAACATCTTCAGGTAGTGCTTGATGGCGTATGATTCGTTGTCCCAGAAGATGTCACCATGCTTGCCGCCTCGACCGCCGAAGCCTGAATAGGCAAAGTCTTGGATGGCTTT
>CADBCZ010000155.1 GCA_902793335.1 uncultured Lachnospiraceae bacterium | reverse complement strand
CCTGGGGAGGTCTTGTGATATTTCCACCCTTTTCAAGCAAAAATCGATGAATCATTGGGCAATGATTTTGATTCCTTCACGAAAAGCTTGGAAGATTCAAGGAAAGTGACTACCTTTGCAGGCAGAAGCGCGAAACGTAATGACAACAATGGAATCAAGTTATAACCAGAAATCAAGAAAGTGTTCCTTCTGATTAAGTTTTCAAATAATGAGAAATAATCGAGTTTATATCTTTTATATAATATGTTTTGTAATGGGATTCTTGATTCCTATTATAGTGTCTTCTGTTAAAAAGGAAGAAGTAATAGTTATTTCACTAAATCCAGAGAAATACGAGAAAGAATTTCTAAGAAATCCTTCTGTTACATTACTCGATAGTATTAATGCTAATACTTTATCTTGCCTAAGCCATGATCTCGAATACGATGACCTCATTTATTATTGGATTCTCAAAGATAGTTCTTCTTATCTTCTTGATACGAATGAACCCATATCGTTTCACCATACAATATTGAACTATTTTACGGATAGTACCCAATATTATACTCCTAATGAAGACATGTTGGAATTTAGTAAAAATGTTAGTGAAATACTACAAAATAAGAGATAGATGAAATACATAATTCACACAATTATTGCTATTCTTTGTTTTACAGTTGGCTTATTTACATGCGTAATGTGTAATGATATATTTTTAAGTTATCAGCTGAGCCATCCAACAGCAGAAGAGCTAAGCTATGAGGATAGTTTAAAAGTAAAGGTATTACAAAACGGTGATACAATTGCCTACAATAACCTTAAGAAATTAATGGCGGAAAAAGAATTTCCATACAAGATATGGTTCTACTCAATTGTTATGGCTAAGCAGTACCACTATATACCTGCTTCAAATGATGTTTGTGGTAGTATATATTTTGTGTATAATCAACGAATAGAAGGAAAAGAGATTGGTGTGAAGGATCAAAAACTAATCTCTCTATTTGAGACAAAATGGAGTCAAGAAGAATCAAAGTGATAGGTTTTTTATTCCTCTATAGAAAACAGAGTTCACACTTACGAAGCAGTATATCAACAACTTGCGCGTGAATGTGAACCCTATTTTATTGGCGTTTTGCAGTAATAGTCCTTATGGTTTCATTCATTCAGGGTAGGTCTTGGGTACCTCTTGGGTACCTCCTAAAAAAAGAGGTACCACTCTGAAGTGCCTTTGTTTAGAGGTGCTCCCAGCGATTATGGTACCTGGGGAGGTCTTGTGGCATTTCCACCCTTTTCAAGCAAAAATCGATGAATCATTGGGCAATGATTTTGATTCCTTCACGAAAAGCTTGGAAGATTCAAGAAANNAACAATGAAGCCAAGTCATAACCCCAAATCTACATTCTGTTCCCATGATTACGAAAAAGAATATAAGTAAATTTGTTATCTTATTAATCGTGCTTTTCGCGATGCATTCTTGCGAAGAGACACAGAAAAAGGAAAAAGGAGATTACTTTTACCCTAATGTTAGTGCGGAATATTTTCATGTTAAATATCAAAATGACTCAATCATTATCACAGAGAAATACAAGTTTAAGAAATATAAATACACTGCAGATTCAACTATCTTTTTAGGAGAGGTTAACGATAAAAGAAATTGGGTATTTGTAAAAAGGAATAATGACTATTATTTGAAGATGAATGGCTGTAACCAATTATTTATGTCAAACAAGGAAATTCTTACAAAAAGAATATTTAATGACGAAATGGGAGGCCTTACCTATTCGATTAGAATTGAAAGAATTGGTAATTCCCTATATGAATCTACTTTATACATAAATACGACAAAAACTCATAGAAATCCGTTGCTATTCCTTATATATGATAAATCATATAAAATTAGAAATATTAAATCTGGTACATTATACATAGACTATACCATGCAAAATAAGTGACACGGTATCAAATTACAAAAGAATCATGGGGACAGAGCAATCATGGGGATTTCAATCAAAGGTAAGAGTTTTTTGATTGAATCGCGTTGATTTCAATGCATGTTCCATGTAT
>CADBCZ010000154.1 GCA_902793335.1 uncultured Lachnospiraceae bacterium | reverse complement strand
TTATTAAGCAAATTCAAGAAAAAGAAATGCTTAAATATAATGAAAATAAATTAACAATTAAATGTATTTAATATAAAGGAGATAAAAGGAGATGTCAAAGTATTTAATTAGCGCAGTAGAAACTTACAGAGTCGACACAGAAGAAGAAGTTACAAAGATAATTGAAGATGCGAAAAATGATTTTTCTTATGAACTTGCTCAATATTTAAGCAAAAGAAAAGATATAAAGAAAACAAATGAAACATATTGGGAACTTTCTTTAAAGAAAATTTTTAATGACATCAAAGATCCATTTTCTATTGTAGAAGTTAATTATGAGGTAGATAAATAATGACAGATATTAATGTAAAAAAATTAAATGATTTTGCAAAACTTCCGACAAGAGGAAGTGAATATGCGGCAGGGTATGATTTATATGCAGCCACTGAAGATAATATTTTTATTTACCCACATTCTACCGTAAAAATTGGTACAGGACTTGCTTTTGAACTTCCTGAAGGAACATTTGCTGCAATTTTTGCTAGATCAGGTCTTGCAACTAAAGAAGGTCTTCGTCCTGCAAATTGTGTTGGAATTTGTGATTCAGATTATCGAGGTGAATATATTGTGGCTATTCATAATGACAGTGATTAGATACAATATATTGAATCAGGTGAAAGAATTGCTCAAATGGTTTTACTTCCTTATTATTCAATGAATTTTAATGAAGTAAATAAATTATCTGATACAAGTCGCGGAAAAGGTGGATTTGGAGACTCTGGCAAGTTTTAAATCTTTTATAAAGGAGAAAAATTATGAAAGGTATTAATATAATTACCGCAAATTTTTCAAATGGAGGAAGATAGTGTATTACAAGAAAATTGTTTCAATACGACTATGGACAGAAAGTTCTAATCAAAGGACTTACTCTTCCATAGTCTTTTGAATTTCATATTTCAAATAGTAATAGTCCTAAAGCTTCCTCAAATATTTTTTTAGGAAATAACAACGAAATTATAATTCCAGATGAATATTTAACATCTGGTGAAGATATTTATATATGGATATTTTTACATCAAACAGCTAGTGATGGATAGACAAGATATACAATAAATATCCCTATTCAAAAAAGACCAAAGGCTGAAAGTAAAGAGCCAACATAGGTCGAGCAAAATGTTATTGATCAATTAATCTCTTCATTAGAATAGAAAGTAGATGAAATATCTACCGCAACAGAATAGGCTAAAGATACGTTTTTAAAATATCCAAAGATTGTTAATGATTATTGGTATGCCTATGATATTCAAACTAAGGTAAATACTGAAGTTAAAGCATTAGGTGAAGATGGACTTGGTATCAAAAATATATCCCTTAATAATGATTATACATTAACAATTACTTTTACTGATGACACTGTTTTTACCACAGAATCAATTCGTGGGTAGAAAGGTTAGAAAGGTGACACTGGCGTAACGCCTAATTTAACCATCGGAACAATAGAAACATTACCTGCGGAAGGGTATGCTTCAGTTAATATAAAAGGTACAGCTGAAAATCCCGTATTAGATTTTAAAATCCCACGCGGTTATAAGGGTGATAAAGGTGACACTGGCGCGATGCCTAATATTACTATTGGAACAGTTAATAATTTAGAGCCAGGTTCTGCCCCATATGTTACACAAACTGGGACTGCCGAAAATCCTGTACTAACTTTTGGATTAGTAAAAGGTGAAAAAGGTGATACTGGAGAACAAGGGCCTCAGGGCCTAAAAGGTGATAAAGGCGATACTGGCGAACAAGGACCTCAAGGAATCCAAGGTGAAACTGGGGCGACAGGCCCTCAAGGCGAAAAAGGCTAGAAGGGTGATAGAGGTGAACAAGGAATTCGCGGCGAACAAGGAAATGTCGGTCCGCGAGGATAGAAAGGTGACACCCCGCAAAAAGGTGTTGATTATTGGACTACCGCAGATAAATTATAGATGATTGAAGATGTTCTTACATCGCAAGATATTACTGATTTAAAAGATTAGGTTGATTCTAAAGAAGATGCTTTAAATTATTCTAATCCAGTCCAAGGCTTTGCACTTACCGCAAAAACTATTGAAAATGGTAAAGTCACTGAATGGGATTTTGGCGAGGCGGGCGGATTAAAAATACATATTTGTTCATCTGCTGAATATAGTTCTGAATCCAGAATA
>CADBCZ010000153.1 GCA_902793335.1 uncultured Lachnospiraceae bacterium | reverse complement strand
TGATAACGCTTTCAAAAGTGCGACAAGCATTTTGCTACGCAAATTATTGAAAATATATTATATACAAATCAAATTAACAATTTTTAATAGACATTAGTGTATACTTCTATTAATTTATTGATCACACATTTACGAATCTCTATTATTTTATCAACCACATAGATATATTTTGAACTATAGTTAATATCATAATCTTCTTCTCCAAACGAATATACTATTTGTTTTTTGTTGGAGTACTTAAACCAGAAGGAAAAGTAATCAGAATAGACTGAAGGCCTTGCTTTTTTTGATATTGCAATAGGTTCTTTTTTTGTAACGAACAAATCAAATATATATTCGGTAAAGTATGTGCTATCAATCAGGTCGTTGATAGAAATCTCAAAAGCGTGACATTCGATTTTTTTTTGAAAATTTTGGTATTCTAAAGTGCCGCCAGGCAAACTAGCAGTCCAACCACCGTCCTTATATTTCATTGTGAAGAAACCATGCGCTACAAAAAAATAATCCCGACTCAAAGGGAGTGGGACAGTTACTGTAATACTGTCCCCATTTATTAAAAGATTATCAGATAGTTGGTTGTCGTTTTTTGCCACTTGATTTGATTTAGAATCATCGCATATAATCATTCTCTGATTCTCTTGGCAAAATGCAAATCCAGGCAAACATATTAAAATAAACAATAAAGGGATCATCATTTTATTGACATGTTTGTTATAAAGGCCCCTATAAGGTTTGTCGACAATTGTCCGACCTGTTTCATCAATTGTATATTTGAGCAAACCCAATAATACAAAATTTTTGTATTTATCAGTTGTCATATCCCAGAACCTTTTAAAATTAATAACATTCTTGTACGCCAATCTATGGGATTTCATTCTGTCACCATTTCCTTTCTTGAAGTGTGAATACCATTCATGTACAATGATACTAGATGCCAGATTCTCTACCGTTGATTCGTACGAATAACTGTCTGTGCCTTTTATAGTACCATAATACCTGCTTGTCTCCCAATTTACACCTTCTTTTTCGAAATAAGATATTTGACCTCCATCAATACTGCTAATATCAAATAGCAGGTCATATATACGCTCTCCATTAAAGTGCTCTGCAATACTCGTCCATATTTTAGCCTTACAATCGTTAGATAATTCTTTTCTGATATTATCATATTTAACAACACCTCCAATATTTTCCGCTTCCTCTTGAGTAATATTTGAAAAATCATTCTGATATTTTCCTAAATAAATCAAGATGTCTCCAGTAAAACCTTCTTTTGTACATCCAATGAAATTTCCAAGCGTATCATATACAGGGCTACATGATTCTCCCTCCGGATCCACCAGCTTCACAGGGTTCCATGCGCAATAGGCGTAAGGGCTGATGCTCGGGTACTTGTCAGCCATCGGGTCGACGCTAAGCCAAGCGGTCGTCAGCTCATGCTCCAAGTATCTGGCACCGAAGTAACTAAAGCCTGTTTCAGAGTCTTTCTCTTTGCCTGTGAAAGAGAAACCGGTAATATTCTTGCATCTTGCACAAAAACAGCCATTTGACAAATAATTCCCCTCGGCGTTTTTTGAGAGAAAAGCGTCGGAAATAGGGGGTATCACTTGTACAATCAATCAGCATTGATTGAGTAATCCGGACATTCCCAATTCGCTTTTTTTCCACATCAAAAAGTTGTTCTACTCATCTTGGGCAATAATGACCTGTCCCCGATTTGCCCTTTACCATTCTTGAGATATACATTGAAATCAATTTGTGTACCAATAATTCCGGAATCCCAGTAATCGTAATCGCTTATACTGTTTTTTATAGGCTCATCACAATCTATACAGGTTAAGATATAGGTACCCGTGTTCAGTTTTGAATTAATTTTCCGCAGCAAAACCCTGTCTTCCTCTGATTCATGCCACCAGCGAAAACCCCTCTCAAGGCTTAATCCATCGCTAATTGTCACATAGAAGCAATCTGTGTCTGTCGTTATTATTTTTATAGATTTTGGGTCATCGTTGACTTCCAGTCTCCACTCGGCGCGATTAACGAATACATGAATACAAAGGGAGTCTGTGTAATATAGTGGATTATTTTTGAAATCTAATGGATGTTCTGAAATATAACGGGAAACAGTTTCCTCTATCGCTCTCTTTACAGGTTCGTCGGGCACAAGAATATCCGTTTCGAACACGCATATATCCTTGTACTGTTCATCCGTATCATGCTCAGTACTGTTACATGAATACATAACAGGAAACAAAAGAATCGCCCATGTGAATTTCATAATTGATTTCATATCTTCTACAAATCTTTTAACAAACTGTCATCTGGCGAATAATTACCCGGGTTAAAACCATAGTTGTCATAAGTCCCTTTGTAGTTGGCTTTGGAATCCTTGCAAAAATGGTTGAGTAGATAATTGAAACTATTCGGGTCGAAAACAAGCACAAGAATCTTTCCATGATCGACATATTTCGCGTTTTTATCGCTCTTAACACCAAGTGATTTACCAGATATCATTTGACTAAAAACATAAGCCTCTACCTCATTATAAATAGTACGCGGTATTCTTCCATGATCGTCTTGGTATGCATGAAAAAGCTCATGGGACAATACTGCTGAGTTATTATCTTTTTCGCCAATATACAGATTATTGCTTTTGGAATCATAGTGTCCGTTAGCCTTATCTGCATCTATTGAAATAAAATATTTCTCTTTGCTCTTAGTTAAACGGTCTACCACCTTTTTCCCCGATTTATGCTGTGACATCTCGTCAAGATTTCCTTTTATTTTTTTACCATTGTTGCTTAATTTAGAATCCATTAGGATGTTACCTTTTGATGTTTTTAAATATACATGTCCATCAATATAATAGTACCATCTCCACTTCCCATCTTTGATCACTAGTGTCTCTTAATTATTGTTAATTTTATTTATATTTAATTTAAGCACATTGAATTATGGAAGAGAAGTATTGTCCGGGGCTTGAATTTCGTAC
>CADBCZ010000152.1 GCA_902793335.1 uncultured Lachnospiraceae bacterium | reverse complement strand
TGTAAAGAAGTATAGAATCGCAACATAGGAATAAGCCAACACACATAATAATCTTTTGTTTTTCACAGCCTTTTGGATGCTATTAATTGTCTTATATGATATACTCAAATAAAGTCATCCTCTTTCAATTTATATCAATCTCGGACTGAGAACTGGAGGAGAAATAATGGCCAACTTAGATAATACTGATGAAAAATTGACAACACAAGATGATTTTTCAGAACTATTCATAAAATACATCGATGCCATGGTTGATTTTGAACATTTTTCCAGAGAAACCCTGGTTGATGTTCTTTGCAGATTGGCTCGTTCTTTTCGTCTGACCAAAGTTGTCACAGAGTTTTATAGGAGCAGTGTGGATGAAAAAGACGGCAAGGGAGAAATCCTCTGTGATTTCAATGAAGGTTCTGCGGACATTGTTGTGCTCAAAAAAGAACTCATTTCAAGAACAGGGGCTATAATTAGAGCCACAGCATATTCTGCCAAAGGCACAGAACATTTGAGCAATAAAGAAGAACAGCAGCTTGACATCTGTCTGCGTTCCATGATGAGTTACATAGGACGGAACCGTATGCAGACAGCAATCGAGAATCTCGCGTTTCATGACGACAATGGATATCCGAATTTTGCATATTTCTTCCGCCATCTTGAAAAAATGAATAAAACAGGTGGATTTAACGGCTTTACCGCCATTATGTATAACCTTAAGGGTTTTTCTGTCATAAATCATGATCTGGGATTCGAAGAAGGCAACGCCGTTATGAAAGCCCATTTCGATACTTTAAGGGATATGATTGGAAATAGTGGTACTGTGTGTCGTGTGGGCGGGGATAGCTTCGCAGCTATATTCCCAAATGAAATGTTGGAGAAAATTCTCGCTTTTTTTGAAGGCACACCTATCATATATGACCGGCTGACTTCAAGCAGCGCAATCGTATCAGCATATGCCGGAGTATTTATCATTCCGAGTGATTTCAAATATGAAAGGCCGGGCAACATTGTTGAAATGATCTTGCCCACTTGTCAGACTGCAAAAATATCCGATGAAACTGATGTTGTATATGCGAGTATGCAGTATATAGAGGATAAAGAGAATGTTTCAAAAATCCGCGGACATTTTGAAGAAGCTCTAAATAATTATGAATTCCATGCATACTATCAGCCAAAAGTAAATGTTGAAACGGGCAGGATCATAGGCGCAGAGGCTCTATGCAGATGGATCAGGGATGGAAGGATAATACCACCTATGGATTTCATTCCGATACTCGAACGTAACACGGATATATTCCGGCTGGATTTCTATATGCTTGATCTTGTTTGTAAGAATATAAGAAAATGGTTGGATGAAGGGAAAAACGTGGTTCGGATATCTATTAACTTTTCCCGTAAGCACCTGGCTGATCCGGAACTTTTGGATAAAATCGTCAGTATAATAAACCGATATGATATCCCATATGAATACATTGAGATAGAGCTAACCGAGACAACTACAGAAGGCGATTATCTTAAACTCAAAAAGCTGGTCGAAGGTCTTACAAAGATAGGTATACATACATCCATTGATGATTTTGGTATCGGCTACTCTTCCTTAAATCTTATCAGGGAGTTGCCATGGAACGTAATGAAGATTGACAGAAGTCTACTTCCGATATCTTCAACCGACCAAAAAGATCTCTCTACAGTTCTATATAAGCACATAACAGCTATGGCATCTGACATGGGAATCGAATGCCTTACAGAAGGTGTTGAAACTGCTGAGCAGGTTCAGATTCTTCGTGACAATTATTGCTTATATGCTCAGGGATACTATTATGACAAGCCGCTGCTTGAAATCGGACAGTATCCTATCAATTAACATGGCAATAATTTCCAACGCTTTTCCGCTATCCATAAACCATGTTACAGTAAAATTAATGAGGGCTTATCGGACTCCATTTGGTTGTCCTTTTATTAACCTTTTGCAAGAGTGCCCACTCTTAAAATGGGCTAAGCTGTAGACGGTCTTCCTCTTCACAAGGTCAAGATGTGAATTCCACCATGAGTTATGATTCAGTTAAAACCCACCTCATAAACAGGTGGCCGTTACTGCCGCCGAGTGGCCGCTGGTTATCGCATCAGTGGCCGACGGGCGGCGCAAAATGCATTTTGGCTTATGCTTATCAAACCACAGCATCTTCGGACACTGCATACCACGCATAAAATATGTTTTTGTTATTCCCATAATACCTCACTATCAAATACAGGCAACCTTTTGATTTTCTATAGCAAAATATCTTTCTGCAATATCATCAAGAGTTCTTCTAATATCAGCAAAATCCTTATTCAAATCCAAAGTCTTTACTGCTATTTCGTTTCCACTCATGTGGTATACATTATCCGGCTGTATCTGATCTACTGTCTTAGCATACAGTAGCATTCCTGATATTGTTACATTGCTATCAGCCTTTGCCGCTTCAAGATTCTTCACATATGTAAAGATTTGATATAGATTATGTGAATGTATTGTGTGCTTGTCAAACTGAACTTGAGTATTGTGAGTATGTTCTTGGAGACAATATGAAGTGACCTCCAATTTGTAGATTCGTGGATTTACCTGTAAACTATTGAGTGTAAACAAAATCAATGGTAACAGGGATTACCGCATACAAAAGGAGGCCACATATGAATACTATAGTTTATATTGGGATGGATGTCCATAAGGAAAGTCACACTTTATGCTGTTATAGTTATGAAACTGATAAGGTTGAATACAAGCAAACAATACCTGCAGATTGTAAGTTGATTCTAAAGTATATGGAGCGAGTTAGAGAACGATACGAAGGTGAGGTGTCCTTCGTATGTGGATATGAAGCTGGTTGTTTGGGATATTCTCTCTATCATCAACTAGTGGATCATGAAGTAGATTGTAAAATTCTTGCACCTACGACTATGGCTATAACAAATACTAATTCTATAAAAACAGACAGAAGGGATGCAGCAAATATAGCAAGGTGTTTGGCTTTTCATACATATAGCGAAGTATATGTTCCGGACGAAGAAGATAACTCGATTAAAGAGTATATCAGAATGCGAGATGATCAGAAGAAGATGCTTAAGTCAATTAAGCAACGTATACTGGCGTTTGTTCTCAGAAATGGTAAGAAGTTCGAGGGGACTAAGTCGTATTGGACTATTGCTCATGTCAAATGGTTAAATTCATTGGAACTCGGTGGCGTTAATGATGAGACGTT
>CADBCZ010000151.1 GCA_902793335.1 uncultured Lachnospiraceae bacterium | reverse complement strand
TGAATATTCTTGTGCGGCAGAGCCGCCCGTCCGGGGTGGCGTGAGCCACCTGTCCAGACGGAATGAGCCACTTTAATGAGGGTATTACTCTCGTAGTGATTTATTCAGGCCGTATACCTCACGCATGGACTTGTCATGCTCAGCATCAATGCTTGTGATGTTAATCTGATAGCTGTCATGGGCAATACGGTCAATGATGGCATCAGCAAGAGGACTTGCTTCACCTCCAAGCTGATCGTACCATTCTTCGAATACATACTGAGAACAAAAGATAGTTGATGATTTCTTACGTCTCCGATGAAGTAATTCAAAGATATCTTTCTGTTCTGTATCAGTTGGTTTGAGAAGCATCCATTCATCTAGAATGAGAAGCACCGGGTTGGCATACTTAGCCATTACCTTACGATAAGTGCCCTCCGAACGGGCAATGTCCAGATCCATAAGTAAGTCCGGCATACGGACATACTTGGTATTGTAATACTGCTTACATGCTTCCATACCGAAGGCACATGCCATGTATGTTTTACCACAGCCTGTTGCACCGGTAATAAAAAGATTCCGGTGTTCAGATATATATTCGCAGGTGGCAAGTCTGTTTATAAGATCCTTGTTCAGTTTGCGTCCGGAAGTATAGTTGATATCCATGATACTTGCTTCTGGCTGGTCGAATCCGGCATTGCGGATAAGACGCTTCTGGCGGTTATTCTTGCGATTACTGTATTCGATGTCTACCAGCATTCCAAAGCGGTCTTCAAAAGGAACTTCCTTGAATTTAGGATCGTCAAGCTGGTTACGGAATGCATCTGCCATTGTGGTAAGACGCATTTCAATAAGTTTATCTATTGTACTCTGATTTGTCATATGTGATTACCTCCGATAGTAGTCGGCACCTCTAGTAATGCCGTGTGCTTTATGTGTGGTCTTTGATCCGGATGATTCTGGTTCCGTTTTTACAGAACCAGTTACAAGGATGTTTTTGATACTCTTGTAACTGGGCGAAGCTGTATAGGATAATGCCTTTTTACAAGCGGCTTCAAGCGAAGCTTCTGAGTATTTATCAGTAAGCTTCAAAAGTCCCATGCAGCTCCGATAAGTTTGTTGTTCCACACGTTTGGAGGTCAGTATTGCATTGACCACAGTGTACGTATTTATGCCAATCCGCTCAGCCCATTTGCGGAAGCGGTCGCCATTCCACTCCAGATACTTCTGATGATCTTCCGGCATATGTTCCGTAATGGTGCTGTACTGCCCGGGGCGTCCTTTCAGACGGCGGTGGGAAGCAATGCGGTTATGGTTGTAGAAAATTTCAATGGTGGTATCTGTTACCTTTACATCAACTTTCTTTTTGATGTATTCATATGGAACTGAGTATAGCATTCCATCCACAGATATGTGATAATTGAACTGGACGGTGGCTGTCTTCCAGTCACTCAGTTCAAAGCGGGTAGCAGGTAATGGCGAAAGTAACGGCTTTTCATCTTCAAGGAATAAGTCCAGCCGGCTGCCCTCTTTCTTTTGAAAGAGCCTTCGGTTGAATTGTTCCAGTTTTTCTCTGATTGCACGGTTTAATTCAGCAAGAGAAAAGAACTGTTCATTCCGGAGTGCTGCTGTTATCCAGGTAGAAATATTTCCTACTGTTCCTTCAGCATTCGGCTTATCCTTTGGTGTCCTGACACGGGCAGGTATGATAGCTGTGCCATAGTGCTCAGCCATTTCCTGATAAGTTTCATTGATCTGCTGGTCTTTCCAACCACCATTGTGAACAACTGCTGTCTTGCAGTTATCCGGTACGAGAATTCTGGCAACACCGCCAAAAAACTCGTACATATGGACATGGGCTGTGATCCATGATTTCTGCTTCATATCCAGAAAGGCTTCCACATATGCATACTGGCTGTATGTCATTACACCAACGAAAATGATTGTTGCAGGATCACCTGCCCAGTCAACCTCAACCTGCTCACCGGGTTTTCGATTGATGTGCATGGTAGCACGTCGTTTCTGCTCATCCTGCTGGATGTGATAGCAGAATTGAGAATACATAAGCGGCTCATCGCCGTTGGCACGGCAATCCTCCATGTATTCAGTCCACAGGAGTTTTTTACTTACTCCGTTGCGGAGTAGTTCTTTGTGGATGTAGTCGTAGTCTGGCATACGCTTTTGAGAGCGGTCGCTTTGTTTTGGATAAAACAAGCCTTCAAGAACTTCATCCGTTTGATTGTCTTCCAATGGCCAAGAGATATCTAGTTCTTGTGCTCGTTTTAAGACCTTTGCTACGGTATTTCTTGAACAAGGAACACTCAATGCTATGTTCCGGTTACTAAATCCCAAGCTGGATAATCTTAGGATTTCACGGTATCTGGTCATAATGGTGACCTCCTTCATAATAGATTTACACAACAATTGTGTATTATTCTATTATAAAACAAGTGGCTCATTGTGACCGGAATGATGGCTCATGGCAAAACGGAATCGCGGCTCACTTGCGCCGGACAGGCGGCTCATTTGGGCGCAGATTATTCAGATATCATGTAAGAGAATTATTGGATAAGAAGCCTTATAGTATTGGAAAATGATAAAGAAACGATTTTATTTTCCATGTGGTATTTGGATTGGGGCGAATATTTAAAACAGAAATGTTTAGAGATTATTTATAATGATGATATTAAAAAACTAATTGATGAATTGAATCATTTTACAAATTATGAATTAGTGATACATTATCCTTCGATACAGGCTATAGAAAATCCTAAAATAAAAATGACCTTAGAGGATTTCTTTGTTACTATTAATAGTATGAAAGAACAAGAAATGTACCTGGATAATAATTTTATCCAAAATAGCAAAAGAAAGTTGCCGGATTGTACAAGTCTGAAACCATTATTCGAAAACAAAAGCGTGGTTATTGTAGGTGCAGGACCATCTGCCAGCAGTCAATTGAATGCATTGAGGGAGTATAGAAAGGAAATTACTATTTTTGCAACAGGACATGCAGTAAGGACTCTTCTAAATGAAGACATAAGACCGGATGTGATAATTATAACAGATCCAAAACCTGATATGTATAAACAGGTTAAAGGGTTGGATTTAGATGATATTCCTTTAATAATTTTATCAACAGGGGAGAATTCTGTTGTAGAGAATTATTCTGAACAAACATATATAGCATATCAAAAAGGGTATGATAAAGCGGAACAAGCAGCAGATGAGGCTGGTATACCTGTTTTTGAGACAGGAGGCTCTGTTACTACAACAGCTCTTGATATTGCTCTGAAATTTAGTGCAAAGCAGATAATTTTTGTTGGTGTTGATTTGGCATACACAGGAGGTATTTCGCACGTAAAAGGTGAGGGGCGCCAGATAAAAGATTTTAATGGCTTGCGTAAAGTTGCCAGTTGCAATGGTGGCGAAGTTTTTACAAGCAAGAACCTTGATATTTACATAAAATGGATACAGAGACGAATTGTAAATGAAAAAGAAACCACAATTTATAATACAGGGGAAGGTGCTTTTATAGAAGGCACGATATGGACAACCTGGGATAAAATGAAATTTATATTTTTAAATGCTTAAAATGATGTTCACTATAATATGACAGATCTACAGACTCTCGAGCATCAGCTCCACCTTTTTTCATAAGTATGGTATTCCGGTGCGAATTGGTTTTGCGGTCATATTCAGATTGATTTTGGATTCATGAAATATAATTGGCATTTCAGTCAGTGTTTTGGCAAAGCCGCGGTTATGTATGTGCGGAAGAGATGATGTATCACTTCCGGTGTAGAGGTCTACATCATATTTTTCGGACAGCAAAGAAAGCATGCGCTGTCTCTCCACGGCTGATATTTTATTGCCAATGTAGTACTGCGCGATTGTGGCGCGGTCTGTGATATATGAGCCTTGTGGCTGTGTGTAGAAATCTGGCATACATTGTTTGAATTCTTCTATTATGTTTTCTGTCAGTGCTTCC
>CADBCZ010000150.1 GCA_902793335.1 uncultured Lachnospiraceae bacterium | reverse complement strand
ATAGCAAATAAACCATCTTTCGGTGGTATAAAAATCAAATATAAATATAGACACAACACCTAATCAGGTAACATGAACAGCATCATCTTTGATGATATATCCTCGTTGTTTAAGTAGATTAAGTGCCTGTGAAGTGGTTAATACTTTTGAATCGTTCACAGGACGTGACTCAAGAAAGCCTTCTGGTGTATATGGTTTTAAATCTGTGAGTATGTGCCAGATAGCGGTCAGGATCATACGACAGATGGCAATGATAGCTTTCTTGTGACCACGGCGTGCTTTTATACGTTTGTAACGGGTAGTAAATTCAGGATGTTTCTTGGATTTGATTAAAGCATTTGCAATTTGCACCAAAATTGGTTTAAAATAAGAACCAGCACGGGAAATCCTAGTGGATTTGATTTTTTGATTGCTTTGATCATTGCGAGGACAACATCCAGCCCATGAAACGAGGTTTTTAGCTGTGGGGAAGACAGACATATCACCTCCGATTTCAGAAAGCACCTGAATGGCAGTCATTGGGTTCTTATCGAATCCTGGTATGGTTCGTATAAGCTTAAGGACTTCTTCGTATTTATCACTGAGACGAAAGATTTCCCGTTCTATTTCAGCTTGATGCTTTTCTAATTCATCGATGTGATTCAGACATTGTCTAAGCTTTACAGCTTGTTCCGTAGAGATAGCACCATCAATAGCAGCCTGTATTTCTTCAATAGGAGTTTTACACCTGCTATCCACAAAAGGTGTTACATCAAAAGTTTCCCCAGGGTGTTGTAAAATCTGTTCCGTAATGGAGCGGGATGATTTTCCAAATATATCAGAAAAGACATCGTCCAGCTTTAAGTTGGATACAGTAAGACAGTTATGAGCACGATTCTTCTCACCGGTAATCATACAGGTAAGTTTGTATCGGTATCTTACAAGATCTCTTAATTGACGGATGTCAGCAGGTGGAATAAAAGAAGGTTTAACCATTCCGCACATATATAAATCACAAATCCACTTGGCATCCTTACGATCCGTCTTGTTGCCTTTTTGAGGCTTGGTATATTTGGGGTGGGAAAGAGTAACCCAAATGTTATTCTTCTCCAAGATATTAAAAACAGGAATCCAATACTTACCGGTAGATTCCATGCAAACATCAGTACAGTTGTATTTGGCAAGCCAATTGCACAACTTTAGTAAAAGAAGAAAAGCGAGCCTGCTTATATTCTGTACGATTATTTGGATCAGTAATACCGATACAGGCATAGATCCAAGTTTTGTGGACATCAAGTCCGCAACAGTTATTTTTGAGAATTTTAAACGACAATAAAATAACCTCCTGATGATTTATAGTTATAAAACTGACAGTGACTGGTCATCCGGCAAAATCGAGTCGACTTTGGAAGAGATAAGTTTACGGGCTACTGTTATGCGCCAATCATTGATGCCTTAACGGATGACCGACAACATATAAAAATGCGAGGTCGCCGCTATACAGCCCCGCCACTCACCTCCACAATTATAACAGGAGACAGATAGATTAGAAAGGCGAAAGGTAGCCAACGTGTTTCATGATACATTGGTACCTTTCGCAGAAAGGCGGATTATAAAAATGAAAAAAATACAAATAATGAGAGATAAAACGTTAAAATTACAAAACATTATTAGTTTTGAAATCGATGGTTCGGATGAAACAGATAGTGATCTAAATTTAGATGTAGAGATTAAAAAAATGAATACATTAATTATTGCTAGTGGTAGCAGACAGATAGGTCCATTGATACAATTTTCATCAGTGAAATTTACAGATAATGATTATACTAATGTAAAAATAGTTTTTATGTTACAAAGTAGTAATTTTATCCACAACGTAGAACCGCCTTACAAGATGGATTCCATTTTACGTGTAAAGAACTGTCTCTATGCACGTTATATCGGACCGGAGGATAAGCTGAAATTTGCCTATGACAAGCTTGGAGTTTATGCATTTGAGAATGACATAGAGCTTGAAGGCTGCAATTATACTATCTATGTGGACAGGAATGAAGAGGACGAAACCATGGTTGCAGATGTATTCATGCCTGTAAAGGAATAAAAGAAATATGAGCAAAAGAGTAAAGAGTTTAGATGAAATAAGAGAATCAAGGCTGCTTTTTGATAAAAATCCGCCTGCGTTTGGATATATTCTGATAACTGTCATAGCTATATTTATGACCATTGCCGTGGTGTGGAGTACAAAGGCATCAAAGGTTTATACAATACAGGCACAGGGAAATGTGACTAATGATGAATCAAACTATGTGATGTGCAGTTATACAGGGGAAATCCTTGATTGTAGTATGAAAGAGGGAGAGCTTGTGAAAGCAGGGGATGTACTTTTTACTGTCAAAAGTACAGATTATGACCTGCAGCAGACACAATTAGAAGAAAACCGGCAGTCTTATGTGGAGCAGGTATCCCAGTATCAGCTTTTGATAAAGTCAATAAAGGATGATACTAATTATTTTGATGAGGCAAAGGCAGAAGATGGCTTGTACTGGAGTCTCTATGAGACATATAAATCGCAGATAGACCAGAATAAGGTTGATGCATCAATTTATCAGACATATGGATATACAGATGAGCAGATACAGGCACAGCTTGAAACTAATCAGGGGAAGATTGATGAAGTATATTATTCGGCCATACAATCTGCCGAGGCAAAGATTGAAGAGGCGAATCTGCAAATTGCATCAATAGATGCACAGCTTGCAGCGGTGACAAGCGGGCAGGATGCCTATGAGGTAAAAGCAACCACATCAGGAGTTCTGCATATGCTGGGAAATTATAAGAGTGGAATGGTTGTGCAGACCACAACTACTGTTGCAACAATTACACCGGAAAATTCACAGAGATTTCTCGAAGCATATGTTTCGACATCCGATATGGCTAGAATGCATGAGGGTGATTCTGTTCAGGTAGTGGTGGATGGATTATCGCAGAATGTATATGGAACAATAAGCGGAACGGTAAGCCGTATCGACAGCAATGTTACCACACAGGAAAGCTCTGATGGTTCGGCAAGTCAGGCGTTTAAAGTGATGATAGTACTTGATCAGGACTATGTGCTGAGCAGAGAGGGCGATAAGGTTGACATTACAAATGGTATGACTGCTGTGGCAAGAATACAGTATGATAAAGTCACATATTTTAACTATGTTCTTGAGAAACTTGGTATCAAAACAAGAAAATGATGTGGGATAAGGTTATGAAATTAAGAAGTAAGATACAGATTTTAGCAGTTTTGTTTATATTATGTATAGGCATGACATATCCGATAATGCCGGCATTTGCAACAGAGCTTATAGATGAGGATACAGGTGCGGATGATAATGCCGGGAGTAATATAACAGATAATGCAATTGATAACTCAACAGATGATGATGCTTTGGATACTTCACAAAAAACAGATGGTGATGCAGATATAGAGAAGAATATGGGTCAATCATTTTTCTTATGGGTTTAGCCCCAATGTTTTAGGTTATCGCCATCCTGCCGCCATCCTTGACAGGTCAAAAAATAAATGCTGTGGGTTA
>CADBCZ010000149.1 GCA_902793335.1 uncultured Lachnospiraceae bacterium | reverse complement strand
GCTCTTCAGGAGCTCCTTGTTCAGTTCCGTGCCGAAGAGTTTCTTGAAACCGAAGTCCGTGTAGGGATTGATATAACGTTCTTCTGTCATTGCCATAGTTGTCTGTTCTCCATTGTTTCTGGGTGCAAAGTTAGGCGAAATGATTCAATCGGCCAAATCTTTTGCCCTTTTTCTGCATTTCGCCGTTCTACAGCCCTTCGATTCCTTGCCATCACTCCCTGAAATTTCAGATACTCAGCGGGCTGTTCGACCTCTGAGGTGTCTCTAAAGACTTATTGGATTCTATGTCTTTTGAGAATCAACTGTTGCAGCCACTGCAATTCAGTTATGTTCTTCAAGACTTTAAGGAAATAAAGAGTTAGGTAGGAGAATACAATTTTAAGAGTTTTATATTTGAATCCAATCTTCTGGTAATAGGTCTTTTGTATTTTGATGATTCAGCCTTGGACCAAACCACTTCTTAGGGCAAATAACCCTTTTATCTTTTTTTTCATCCAACCATGCTCCCCACCAACTATACGTGCTATTGCTGATGATATGGTCATAGCATAGACTTTGTAAATATAGATTCTCTATCGGAGATAAGTCTTCAACGACATGACAATTAGGCATTGTAAAATTTTGTTTACACCAGGATACATCATCACTGGTTATTAAATAATGACGGTCAACTCCTAATATTCCCATCGCCTCCTTAAAAAAAGAAAATGAACATACGGGATGAAAGTCTTGAAGGTCTAGATAATCTCCTCTTCTGACATTCACACTAACGGGGTGAAGCAGAAGCAGTTGGTGATATTTTTCATTAAGGTATAGTTCCATGTCCTTGTCCATTCGAAATAAATCCCTGACTAACGGCTTATTAAAGTACTTTTCAGACTGGAAGTAGCCTGAGAGACATACATTGTCTATCTCGGGGAGTTCATTATATGAAAACTCTGTTTCCTGACAGAGAACATATTGTGGAGGAAGTTTTTCAATAAAGACAATCTTATTTAAAACGTTATTTTTATAGCTTTCCAAGTAAGTCGGCAAAAAACAGTTGTCTGGCTTGGAAGTCCAATAAGTGGGCAGTATATATGCTTTACAATTGGTTTTCATGCGATGAGCGAGTGACATAGCTGCTGCTATTTGAAACATAACATTACCAATCCGCCCTTTTAGTATGGTATATACATTTCCCATTTTTCAAAAATCCATAATTACAATTGCAAGTATCCTTTAAGACGTATTTGATTAAGCAGATTATACATGAAAGTTGCTACCTTGTCACCTTGGATCAGATTTGCGGCATTAAGAATCAGTAATTGATTAAATAAAGTTCTTATATGTCTCTTTGCAGGATGGGTTAGGGTCGTTATAAGATGGTCGATAACCTCCTGTTGAATCTGCAATCGAGTTTGCCATTGTTCCTTTGCATGAACCTTTGATACTTGTGCCGAATTCAGGCGATGCCTGATGAGTGGCTTCGGAATAACATAAAATTGTCCTCCATGTCGCGCAATATCAGTCCATAGCTTGAAGTCTTCGGCATAGGGATAATTCTTATATTTTATGCGGTGTTTCTGTAAGAAACTGCGACGTATCATGGCCGTCGGATGCATGAGATAGTTACCAGTAAGCAGCCAAAAATATGGCATTGGAACCCATCCCCGTACATGGTTTCCATATAGTCCAGTATGGTCTCCAAAGGCCATAGCCCATGAGAAACAGGCAGCTAAGTCCAAATGATGATACATAAAATAAACTTGTTCCTCTATACGTGTTGGCTCCATTAGGTCGTCTGCATCTAAACGGGCTATGTACTTGCCATGGCAATTGTGAAGTCCGAGGTTCAGAGAGCGAATATAATCGTGAGAAGATTCAATAATGTTTACTCTATGATCGTTAAAGGAACGCATTATACTTAGTGTTCCGTCGGTGGAACCATCATCTACAAGCACTAATTCAAAAGCAGAGTAAGTCTGGCATAAAATACTCTCAATTGCTTCGCCAACATATGCTTCTGCATTATATGCACATAGAAGAATACTAACGTCATTCATTTTTTCTCGTTTTTATAATTGCTTTAAGATTGACCTCTGCAACTTGCAGCTGCAAGGTAGAAAGGTCATAACAGATTAGATA
>CADBCZ010000148.1 GCA_902793335.1 uncultured Lachnospiraceae bacterium | reverse complement strand
AAATTTGTACTTTCATTAGTACTTAAGCTAGCACTTAATTGTAAAGTTTCTGTTAGTTTTGAAAATGTATGTGTTCTTTCAGGTGATAAATTAATTGAATATTGTTTTTCCTTTTCATATCTATTATCCATAAGTTTTGTGTAACCTTCTGGGCACCAATGATGATAAAATTCTTTAAATGTAACTACATCACATAAACCGTTATTAACTCTTTGCTTAATTCCATCTAATATTGATGTATATACCTCTGTTGTGCAATTCATATTATCTGTTAATGTATCTTCTACATTATGAGTAAATACGCAAATACTAGCATTATTGTTTATAGCATCATCAATTTTTGAAAGTATACTTAAAGCAGTATCGGTCCCACCAACACCGACTGTCGGTATATATAGTCCATCTCTATCATCAAACCAATTAATCTTGTAATCAGTCCCAGCAATTCTTGCAATTTTTATTCCTAATTCGCGTAGAGCTTGTTCTATTACTACAGAGCCTCGATTTAATGGAGAAAAATAAGATATAGGATTAAATAAACCAATATTCTCACAAGCATTTATTCTATTTTGTAAATATTCTTTCCAATCTGCTAAACTTCCAGTGTCGTAGTTTGGTCTTGTTCCAATTCCTCCATAAATTGACCAATCCCAGCCATCAGAGAATAATTTGTTTAATTGTTCTGTTGTAAAACCAACATCAGGATTACAGAATGTTGCTACTAGATTTCTTTCCTTTAATAACCTGTAACGATTATCTGTATATATATTACCTGTTGAAGTGCTACTCATATCAAATGATAATAAAATTTGAGGTCTTGTTTTCCAATTTAGTTCAATTGTATCTATTGCAAATTTATAATTTCCTCTAACTAATGTAAATTTGAATTCAATATTATGTGAATTACTATCATGAATATTTAAAGGAATATAATTCCAACCAGACACAAATCTATAAGCTGTGTTTATTGACTCTTGTAATACATTATCTATTAAAATTTGTACAGTTCCATCTGTATTATTTTGATAGGTTAACATTTCTTCATTTACATAAATCCATATTCCCACTTTATCAGTAGCATTTGCATTTATTTTTATATTATTTACTTTTAAACTTCCAACATTTGAAAATTGCCATAAGTATGAAGGTCTATACTGTCTACTATATTTTTGTTGTTTAGTCAATGTTCCTGTTGTTATAATTGGCTCATCAATATTTATTATAGTATCTTTTATTTTTGAATGTTTTATAGTTTGTAAAATTCGTATTTTTGGAGTTATACCTACTACCCAAATCATTTTAGCACCGGCTGGGGCTATTACATTATAATTTGTAATTGCTCTCCAATCTTCAGTTGTATTTCCTGCATACACATCATAGTTATTTGTTGGAACAATATCAAGACCATTACTTCCATTCCATAAAGAAGGAGTTTCTGTTGATTTTGAGAAAACATATCCAGCACCAACATAATTATTATAATAACTTCCGCAGTCAATACGTAATATATCACCTTCATTTACTGGATAACCAATTATGGTATGATATGAATAATTTCTTGTTTCTATTGTAAATTTATTATAACCGTTTTCATTTCTATTAAGTAATGTAATTCCGAAACGGTCTAACAACACACAATCATTTGTTACATCAACATATTCTTGATTTTCATTAAATACTGCTGTGTTTAAATTATTTATTTCTTCTTCTATATTTTCTATTGTTTCACTATCTTCTGTTGCTTGATATATTCCTCTTGCTACCCAAGAAGAGCCATCATAGGTATACCAATAGCCATCCGAAGTATTTACATAAACTCTAGTTGTATCTGTCATTTCACTTACAGAACTTGCAACTAACGGGCTTCCACTTGCTAAACTATTTATTTGCCTTTGTACCTCTAGTTTATCAGCTTTTTCTGTATCACTGTTATTTAGTCTTTCTCTTAATGTGTTAAATCCCCCTCTTGCCTGTGCTACTTCCATGTTAGAACTTCCCTTTTCAGTTGCATCTTCATATGTTTGTTCTATTGCAGAAGCTATGCTTTCTCTTACATCTTTACCTAATCTTGCTGGTGCTTTCAATCCTTTTTTTACTACTCGTATTTCTAATGCTTCTATTCTATAACTATATCCCTGTGTTCCTGCTGCTTCTCCATTTTTTGCCCATCNNNTTCCATTCTTAAGTTTTTTCCTGTTGTTCCTGCCACTTCTCCATTATTTACATATTTTTTCCATCCTTCATTTTGCACATGGGCCGAATATTTTATTCCGCCTTCTATTCCATTTGTATTTAGATTTATTTTTAATGCTTCCATTCTTAATGATTTTCCTGTTGTTCCTGTCGTTTGTCCATTACTTACTATGTTCTTCCATCCTTCATTTTGTACATAACTTGAGTATTTTAATGTTGGACATATACTAAATGCTTGTGCTGAACTTGTTGGTGCTGTTTCTCCTTTTTTTACTAATTTTATTTGTATTCCTTCTAGTCTATAACTATATCCTTGTGTTCCTGCTTTTTCTCCATTCTTTGCCCATCCCATCCAGCCTATATTTTGTGCATGCACTCTATAATATACATCATACTTACTTGCTAT
>CADBCZ010000147.1 GCA_902793335.1 uncultured Lachnospiraceae bacterium | reverse complement strand
CGCAGACCTTCTCCGTCGTAACGGTTGATCTGAACCTGAAACTCTCTTGTAGCGGATGAATTCTCCTGTGTTCCAAAAGTTTCGCCTGTGGATTGTGCCACATTGCTAAAACCTGTATGCTCGTCCGGTTTTATGGTTAAGAGGTAAGGGTATTAAATGTCCTTATGTGGAGTCATAATTAAATAAAAAAAGATCTCCACACTATCTGTTTAGCGTCACAAATAAGAATATCTGTATGAGAATCACCGCTTTATTGACTCCTTTTTGTATCTAGAATACCGCTTATAAGACTGATTTTGATAAAAAACACTTACCGTTTATAACAATACTTTCATATAAAAACACACCCTTTCGCAATATTCTGTTGCTAAGAATGCATTTATATCAGCCTAATCACTCCTCTATTTATCAGTGTTATTAAAATGTGTAACTTTTTGATAATCAGATTTTTTTCTACCACATGGTCTTGTTATAACCTGTCTATAAATGTCATAATCCATCTTGAAATAAAACTTAATTGCCATTAAATCTTAGAAAACACTTTCCTTCCTTATGTTCCAGTATACATTCTAGCAGTTCTGTGTTATAAGAATGAGCAAACGGATATCCTTCTCATACCACCACAATATGAAGAAAACAATTACAAACCCTCGTGTCAAAATAGTAATGCAAAGTTCAATGCTTCTTACATATAATCAGATACTATAAGGTTTTCTATCACCTATAAAAACATCAGTTCTGTAGGACAGCCATATCTCTCCATTAGAGGAAATGCTGATATTATATGGCTTTCCATCATAGTCTAAAACTTTGTCCGACACTCTTGTCTGAGTACAACGTTTTTAATATACAGAAAGGCATCTCTTAAAATCACCAGTATAATGAAGAAAATCGGTACGTAAATTACCGCTTTTCAGACCAATTTTTACGTCTGAAATACCATTTGTAAGACTGAATTTTATAAAAAAACACCGTTTATAATAATGCTTTCACAGAAAAACGCACCCTTTCGCAACATTCTGTTGCTAAGAGTGCGTTACATCAGTATATTGAATTCGCAGTGTCCTTTCGTATACCCAACTCAGCAAAATTTCGCTAGCAACAATTAATTAACATCATAGATTCTTAATTGCTTCTGGGCAACCATGATGGTTAATTAATAGACGTGCAGGAGTTATAGGTTATTAGATGTCCGAAAGTATAACCATAATTTAATACTACAATTTGAATATTTTCCCAGTATTACTATCTAAAAAGAATTTCTTTCCATTCTCTTCTACTAATTCTATATCTGTTCCAACTTTGCAATTATATATTGCAATGATTGCTGGTTCAATATTGGCAACTGTATTAAAATCACATATACACATATTATCTGCTTTACTCAAATACTCCTCTGTGTCAATATCAGAAAAAAATCTCCAACCATTATCGACATCATTTACAGATTCTTCTCTAACACACCATCTCAACTTTCCCTTATGGCTTAATATATTTTTTGAAACAATACTTCCACCAGCATTGGGTATAAAAGTGACTACTTTATTCATACTTTTTCAGCCTTTCCAACAAACTTGCCCTATACGGCATTTTCTCAGCAATTTCTAATGGTGTTTTTCCCCATACATTCTTGTGATTAACCAAAATACTGTTCTGTGAAAACCAGATTTGATATAATGGTTCAAGTTCCTCATCTGTATATTTTAGGTTAATCAAATACTGTAAGGGCACTCTTCCCCTTTCATCTAATTGATTAATATTTACTCCCTTATCGATTAATTTTTTGCACAACTCTGCTGTCTGCTTTATATTGTGATTTGTTCTTGACAGTAGAATATGCAACAGATTTTCGCCACACTCATTTGTCACATCAACTTCAGCACCTTTATTAAGTAAAAGATTTGTTATTAAATAACGGCTTTCTGTATCATTATTGGATAATGAATAAAATAATAATGATTTACCTTTATATACTTTCTTCTCATCCCCTTCATGATAGCAGGAAATAAACTCATCATACTTTTTCATATTTGCTACTAAACTTATATCCATTGCATTCTCCTTTATTCATACTTATGACTACGATTATTACTTGGCAATTCTGGTCTATAGTTGGCAGGATCATTATCAATGTCATTTAGATAAAGTTTTTTATGATGAAAACAGTATATCATACGCTGTCATGCATTGAAAATACAGTTCAGTTAAGAAATGCCGGATTTATT
>CADBCZ010000146.1 GCA_902793335.1 uncultured Lachnospiraceae bacterium | reverse complement strand
GAACAACTCCATTATATCACAAACCGTGAGGAGATTTTTGATTTTATTAACAAAAAAATGCCGTATTTATGCGGCTTGTGGCGTTTCGCAAACGCCTAAATAAGATAACAAATGAAAAGGAGAATATTATTATGAATAAGAAGATAATTGCTATTATAACAGAATTGGTTCCATTAGTTTCAGCTGTTGTATCTTATGGTTTGATCATATCAGGCCATGACTCACAGATGATAAGACGGGTGATTACAGTGACAATGCTGTTGGCGTTCCTTGGTTTTATATTCTTCTTTGCAGGTCGCAGGATTGATAAAGAGAGCAAGACGGTTAGAGTACTTGGAGTGTTGGATTGTCTTACACCGGTGTCAGTTGTTCTTTTTTATGTAGCTGCGATATTTTGTTTTGGGTTGTAAGGAGATAATAAGATAGTTACAGTGTAATAATGATAAATAAAATAAGTCGGAGGGATCAGATATTAACTGATTCTCTCCGGCATTTTTACTCTATAATACTTTAAAGACATTAGTACGGTCACCGAAACATATTGTACTGTCAGGTTCAAGTGTATAGCTTTGTTTCGGTATAAGACGTATATCATCATGAATAAATGTCCCGTTAGTTGAATAATCAGTAACTTCATATTCACCGTTATAGTCGTGATAAACAAGTTTGCAATGCAACCGACTTATCAAAGGAAGTTGAATGATTATATCTGAGACATTTCCATCACGTCCGATCATAAATGGCTGATTCGGTTCAAGTTTAACGATGTATCCGGCATAAAAACCTTCTACACAAGTAAGTATTCCGTTCTCATTATCATTAAGCATTAGTTGGCGGATTTCTTTATGACATCTGCGGCTTACAGGGATTGTAAAATCAGTGTCTTTTAATTGCAAGGTGTGATTGTCAAAGCAGGTAATATATTCTGCCTGTACAAGATAGTTCTGGTGACAGCGTATGAATCCGTAGTGAGCCAGCTGCTTTTCAATCAGATCAAGACGCTCATAGCAATGGTAGGTGTCATCGATTGTATAAATGTTGATTGTACGAAGTTCACTTTCAATATATAAGACATCGTGTACGGGTATACTGTAATCGCCGCTTTTAGTAGCAATCATAATTAAGTTGCTTTGAATGGATATCTTGCTCAATTAAAATCACTCCTTTTGTGTCAAAAAGTAATTGACAGTGATGATGCGATACTATATTATGTATTTCACTAACATTTTAATTATATTATAAATATTGACGTTTGAAAAGGAAAATTGGATTAGATTATAATATATTTAACCGGGTAGCCGGGGGATGGTTCTTGCCAGTTCTGAGCTTGACAGAAAGGGTGATTATTATGGTTTCATGGAATGACTTACTTACATTTGTTATCATGTTGGTAGCATTATTGACTTACATAGACTCCAGACATAAGAAATAGCCGTCCTGCACCTGACAAAGTTAGGAACGACTATTTCTTAAAACATAAACAATTTTGCCAGATCAGGTGAGTGACGTCACCTTCCGGCTGCTTGATTAAGTATATTATATCAAATAGTATATTAATGTCAAATGAAAAACAAATTATTATAAGTGAAAATGATTGATGTTTTTGGTTATAGTGTTCAATTTAAGAATCATTTAAGAAATAGAGAAGAATCAGATTAAGACTTCTCTATTTTTTTGTTGTAAGATGTTACTATTCACAGGAGATATAAGTTAAGTGTTTCAATGTGTTTGCACGATTGAACACATATCTTAACTTATATCGTAACTGCGAAGCAGGAACTCCACATACAGCCTCAAATGTAAGCAACGTAGTTGCGACATATGCGAAAGTATATGATTTGTGGCATGTATGCGGAGATATGGTGAATAGTAACAATAAAAAATTTGACGGACAGCGTTCCGTATTATAAGGAGGAATACATATGTCAGAAACAATATTAAAGGTAACAGATTTATCAAAAACATTTTCAAATGAATCGGTGCAACAGCATGTGCTTCGTAATTTAAATCTTGAAATATACAAGGGAGACTTCACGGTGATTATGGGTAACTCGGGTTCCGGAAAGAGTACTCTATTGTATGCGTTATCCGGTATGGATCGTCCTACACTTGGAAAAATCAATTATGGTGATGAGGACATATCGGGATATTCAAATGATAAGCTTGCAAAGTTTAGAAAAAATCATTGCGGATTTGTTTTTCAGCAAAATTATTTAAATGATACCATG
>CADBCZ010000145.1 GCA_902793335.1 uncultured Lachnospiraceae bacterium | reverse complement strand
TGGGATCATACAGCGTGATGCTTCAGTTCGCACTGCTGTGATCCGTGTTATAAACTGTGAAACGGTCAGCCAGTCAGAAGCTTTGTATCATGAAATAGCTAAGGACTATGATATGGGGTTAGATGGGTTGTTTGTATCGACACAATTCATAGACATGAAAACATCTGATCAGTCAGGCAAGTTCCTTATATTGGTATCTACCGTTATGAATATGCTGCTGTTATTCCTTAACGTTGTAATGATATTCTTCAAAGTCCAGTCGAACATGATGCAGAAATAGATAAAACGCGAAAAACAGAGACGGCGATTGTATTCATAATACCTTCGTTTGTAGCAGTGTGTATTGGTGCCATAATGACAATAGGACTGATTAAGATTTCATTTTAGAATAGGTGCCGCGCATGGCATAATTGTTGTTTACAGTATTATTCAGGAGGATACTCATGAATAGGAATATATTAATAATAGGCACTTTCATCAGTAAATACCGCGTTAGGATATTTCAGTGATACAACGGCAAGGTCAGAAGCATATTTCTCTGATGAGTAGATGCCTTTTTCGACTTTGTAAAGCTTTTGATCTGAAAGCGCTTTCTTCAGCTGGTAGTCGCTGCCATATTCTTTTATGCAGTCATTATAGGTAAATAGCATTTGCGTTCTCCTGATTGGCATTGTAGCAAAGATACACACAACTTTATGTCAATGTGTATGTTTGCTTAAACAAATAATAATTGCTGCCACTGGAGATGTCAACAACAATAATAAAGTAAATATACACACAAGTAATAAATTGTGTGTATATTTGATGTAATAACCGGAATCATTTTGCCTAATGCTCCGGAGTGTTTTTTTATGTACACTCTATTGACAATATCGACAGTCGATATTACAATAACGATATATTATCGAATAACGATAATCGAGAGCCGATATAGGAGGATAAACATGGGAAAGAAGACATTAGAACCGATCACAGAGTCAATGTACTATGTGCTCATGTGTCTGCATAACAGGAATATGTATGGAACAGAAATAGCAGAATGTGTCCGCAAACTTACGGATGACAGAGTGAAACTTGGACCGGGTACTCTGTATTCAATACTATCCACTTTTGAGACAGAGTCTGTTATAAGTAAGATTTCCCAAGAGGGCAGACGAATCACCTATGCGATCACAGATAAAGGTGAAACGTTGTATCAGAACGAGCTGCAAAGACTAAGGAAGTGCTTATGGGATGCACAAAGGGACTTAAGTTTTGAGGAGTCTGACAGCAGAGTTTCTACAGAAGATGTGAAGGGCACTGCGGGCGAACTATCGACGATTTAATGAAAAGAGGCATGTTGTATATGAGGATAAAGAAACCTTGTCCTTTCAACAATTATGAATTCGATTACGAAGAGAGCTGGCTGAACGGCTTAGCCCACGATGGACTGCTGCTTTCCAAGGAAGGCCGGTTTTCATATGAATTTGAAAAATCGGATAATCACTGCAGAAGATATCGTATTATCCCTAAGAAGCATGAAGAATTCAGTGATGAAGAGCTGCAGCTTTTTCAAGACTCTGGATGGCACATGCTGCTTGAGTCTGATGATAAAACGTATTTTTATTCTGATGATCCTGATGCACCGGATCTGTTCACAGACGAGGAAAGTTACAGGAACTATCTGAAAAAGAACCTCAGGAGATATAGAAACAATATTATCTGGAGTATCCTTATCGTTGCTGTATGGGGAGCCAATCTGTTTCTCAGAATGCCAGGGAACCAGCAGTTCATTACTGAGCTTGCAAATAACAGTCTGCTATCCGAGATCAGCTATCTGGCCTTGATTCTATTCCTGATCGAGGCTAACGCAAGTCAGGGTATAGGCATGCTCAAATGCAGAAGAAGGATCCTGAACGGAGAGAAAGCTGAATGCACTGAAGCTTTCTACATAAGAAAGAAAGCGGAACTGATCCTGGGAGAGATAATTGTTGCGTTTGCGCTTGTTGCCCTTGTAATCACTTTTACAGGATCAGGCAGAGTCAGAGGCGACAAGGTCTTCTCATATAATGAGCCTTCACCTGTGCTTTTCAGAGAGTTTTCACCGGAAGAATGGGACTTTGTAAAGGATAACAGGCAGTCGTTCAGCTGGGATGATGATAAAGGCGTTAAATATGATTATTACTTATATAACTCTTCAAACCTTACCCTCAGGAAGGGTTACTCAGAGAATATCTACTATGCTGAAGCGATGAACTACAGTGACTGGGAACTTCCGGCCTATACAAGTCTTACTTATGATTTCAGATCGGCGAACACTGCAGAAAAAATGCTGAGAAGACAGATCTGCAATGATATGGACCTTGACAGGAATGATCCCGGGAAAGAGGATAATGAAAAGCGGGATGGCGGCAGTGATCTTCAGTATTTGTATTTACGTAAAGGCTCTAAAGTCGTATATGCATACTATTCCGGCAAAATGAAACTGATGGACAAGCTGCAATTGTTTATCGACCAGCTTGAGGCAGGTGAGAATCTATGAGTGATACAGTTAAGAAACGCATACCTGTATGGGAAAGAAGTCCTTATCTCTGTGTATGGCTGCAGGAAATGGCAGAGCAGGGTCTGGTTTTAAAGCACATAGGATTCTTCAGCTGTGAGTTTGAGAAGTGCGCGCCTCAGAAACGCAGGTACCGCATCCTGGATAAGTCATATTTCAGCATGAATGACGAGGAAAAGGGCATATATGAGGATGCAGGCTGGAAATATGTACCCAATGAACAAAGTGGAGTAACCATCTTTACCACAGACGATGAAGACGCACCGGAACTGTTCAGCGATAAAGAGAGTTTTCGGAAGTACAAGCGCAATAAGTGGATCGGCTCAATAGTACTGATAATAGTGTGGACATATTGGGCAGCCAAAGCGATATGGAATGCGTATGACCTTTTTCAGGGAGGCAACTATTCCGCAACATATGGAAGACTGCATGATTTTGACGGAGAACCTCTGTATCTTCTAGTGGTTTTGGGCTTGCTTTTAGTAATCATTACAGGCATCTTTCTGTACTCAGTTTTCAGGGAAATCCAACTGATCCGCTATAATGCTAAAACAGAACTGCCTCAATATGAC
>CADBCZ010000144.1 GCA_902793335.1 uncultured Lachnospiraceae bacterium | reverse complement strand
ATGTACTTGCTTATCTCGTAGGCATAACAATCACCTTTGTTTTTTAATATTGTCAAAACTAATAAATCTGTAATACCTGTAATTAGAGTGTTTTTGTATGCCATGCAATAGGTCCTCCATAAATTATAATAACTATATCATGAAATATACGAATAGTAAATATTACAAAGTACAAAATATTGATTGACAAGACAAAGCGTCTATGATACGCTACAAATACAATGATACATGTAGAATTGTAAGATAAAAATTCGGCGAAACGAGGAGGTAAGATATGAGAAAAAAAATCATTTCAATTATAGTAGCTTGTATTATATTAACTACCATAGGATCTGAAAATATATTTGCAGATTCAAAAAAGATAGAAGAAAATTCAACACCAATATATGTTGGAGATGAATTTCCGACATTTACGCAAGAAGACTATGACAATAATTTTGAAGATTATTCTTATAATAAAATAAAAGTATCACTAAAAGAAAATAATAATAACATACAACGATATTCACAAGAAAAGGAATCAAACGCAGTTGGAATGGTTATGGATGAAGATACTGAAAGCCCTATTACGGATGCAACGATAAAGATTTTTGAATCTGATACAAATAAATTAGTAGCAACAGTTAATTCTGATAAAAATGGGCGGTTCCAAATAATAGGCCTTGAAGATAATGTATATGATTGGATTGTAGAAAAGAATGGATATCAAGTAGCACAATATCTGAAATATGATGTATGCAGAGGAGATATAGCTTCTATATTTAGTTTTTATTTGTCAAAAGGAACAACAATAAAAAAGATTTGTAAGAACACAAACGAACAGGACATAAGCAATTCTGGAGAAAATCTTAATGAAGCTATATATGATATACAAAGTGCGCGCTCTAGTTCATTTAGTTCAGCTCCTAAATTAAAAAAGTTTACTGTGGGAAAGCAAAAAAAACAGGTTGAACGATATCAGTATTTGTGTTATGTAGTAGCTAGTGAAGCAATGGGTTATTATCAATGCACAGCGAAAAATATGACTGACACTCAGATAAAAAATTATTATGCGGCACAAGCAGTTGCAGCTAATACAATGCTGGAATATGTATCTGCAGTAAGTCATAAGCATGCATCTGACGGATATACTATCTGCGATACAACTCATTGTCAAAGATATGACACTACAAAAACAACAAAATTTGTGATCGATGGAGTTGGTACTGTATGCTATAGAATAAACGGGGATTGGTATTCATTTATTCAGGTGTATAAAGATAATTCAAAATATAAGTATATACAAGGAATGTACTTTGCACATTGTGCTGGAAAAACAAAAACTGATTCTCAAGATCCGTCTCTCAAATCTGTTACATGTTCAGATTTAAACGGACCTCACACATCAATATCAGGACATGGTAAAGGATTGTGTCAGGAAGGTGCAGCGTATAAAGCAAAACAAGGTAAATCTTGGCAAGCAATTTTGAAATATTATTATAATTCCACAACATCATTGCTTTGCCAACATGAAAAATAAATAGAGGTTTTAATGATTATATGAACAAGACAAAAATTGTAATGATCGAATGCATTCTGTTAGCTGTCAACATTGTAGCTTGTGGTAAAACAGAAGTCGAACAGACTCCGGCATTTCCGCTTACACAGGAAAAAGTAACGCAGGAAGAAGTACCTGCCGAATTACCGGACAGTATTGAAGATTATGATACATGGACAAGAGAGACACCATGGTGCAAAATCGCAGAATCCGACGATGCTGCAATCTATGCCAACGCAGATGATAATACTTCGCTATATGTGGAATGGAATCATGCTTTTACAAAGTGTAATTGGGAAAACGGCAGGGATTTGGAATCGGATATTACGATGAAGGAGCAGGATATTGACAAGGACGGAGAAAAAGAACTGCTTGTCGTTTTACATAATGTGACAGGAAGCGGCACGGGCGAGGATGAACTGCATGTGTTGGAAACAAAAGACAAGAGCGGATTTGAGGCATACCATGTACCAATGGATTCATTTTGGGACTGGGTAAAAACGGTAGCGCATGCCAATAAAACGAAAGCTGATATTGCGGATTGTCTTTTGTATACCACGGATCTGGAACGAAAAAAGTTTGCAGGTGACACAGTACACTTATAAAATGTAGAAAAAAGCGGGCGAATGATTTTCCCCGCTTTTTTATGTGCGCCTTGCGGCGTACGTCACTAATTAATTTTCTGAATTTTTCTTGACTTGAACCTCGGGGTACGACTTATGATGATACAAAGATCACATATTGGTTCTTAGTATAGGAGAATCAGAGAGAGGAGTAGGACTATGAAAAAAATACTGACATTATCTCTGGCTGCACTGATGGCATTTTCTGCACCTGCAAATGCTGTATTCGCAGCACCGGCTACAAAGGTGGAAGCTGCATCGGTAAATTTGAAAGCAGCAGCGGCAACCGCGGTCTCGACAGCAGAGGATTTAAAGGCGATGGAGAGCAATCCATCAGGGAATTATTATCTTGCAAAGGATATCAAATTGCCTGCAGATTTCCAGCTGTTTGGGGACAGAGATCATCCATTTAAGGGACAGCTTGATGGTAAAGGGCACAAGCTGACCGGTTATACTTACAAGAGTTCAACCTGGGCTGAGAATGCAGGTATTTTCGGATATGCGAACGGTGCCGTATTTAAAAATATCTCTGTTACCGGTGTAGATATTAATCTTCAGGATGGTGGAACGATAGGAACATTGGTATGCAGCGCT
>CADBCZ010000143.1 GCA_902793335.1 uncultured Lachnospiraceae bacterium | reverse complement strand
TTTCTTCTTAACTTGATTAATAACTGAAACTATTACGGGCTTAATTTTGTTCTTTTTGTTGCTCATGGTGCAAAGTTTTGAATATTTTTTTATTAGTACTTTAGTATATAGTCCAAGTATGAGACTATAGTCTTACAACTTACAAAAATGTTCTTATAATGCACTGTAGCATAAGCAATTACAAATGATTAATATGAAACTTAATTTGTTGAAAAGTTTTATATCTGTAAAATACTATTACTGATCTTCATTTAGCATGTCGCCTTCTTATATTAAGTGTATATATATAAACTTTTGACAGTATGACCATGAATTAGAGATGATGAATTTGCAATTATAATTCCGCGATACATATCATATAGCTAAGAACATCGCTGAGTGATCGCACCAATAGAATGTGTTGTAATGATTGAGTTGGAAGTCAGTATGTCGCCCCGGTCAGATTCTAAATTTTGTTCTCAGGAAAAAATCAAGCTGTCTGGAATAATATTATCGTATAATATTGCTATCTTTGCCATATCATTTAGAAATGCGGCTCTTGGGTCCTGACCCTATAAAGACTTGGAGTGCTCTTTGAATGATGAAATCTGAGGAATTTTTCTTCCCATCAGACAAGGAAAAGACAATAATCGTAAGCATAGCAGCTTAACAGTGGTATTAAAAGAACAAAGGAATAATGGATGTAAAAACATAAACAGCTACGCTCCGAGAGCACAGGCTAAGAAGTTCGAGAGTAAAGAATATAAAGTATTTGAAATGTTCCGTAAGGACTGGGCTGTGGTAACGGCTGGTACTCCCGACAAGTTCAACTCGTGCGTTGTTGCTTGGGGGAGCCTTGGTACAATATGGACGGTGCCTGGTAAGAAGACCGGCTCAACGGTGACCGTCTATATTTACCCGACACGTTACACTAATGAAGTCTTGCAGCATAGCGAAAAATTTACGGTAAGCTTCTTCCCTAAGACGCTCCGTAAGCAAGTTTTTGTTTTGGGCAGCCAATCAGGTCGTGATACCGACAAGGTGAACGAGTCCGGGTTAACTCCAAAAGTGATTGATGGTGCAGTTACATACGAGGAGGCCACCTTCACTTTCGTTTGCCGCAAGATTTGTCAGCTGCCAATAAAGAAAGAAGACATAGCCCAGGATATACGGGACTATTATGCTGCAAATCCACAAGGCTATCCGGTAGATGAGAATGGCGATTATCATCCTCACTGGATATTCATGGGCGAAATTATTGCCACAGACGGTGAGCTTTGATAAAGTTTGGACCAATCTACTGAAGATTCCTCAAAACCTCAGCGGTCTTGTTTTTTTGCCTACAGGCCGGGAGTGTATTGTTGTCGCCACTTGAAGTTGTACTCGACTTCCTTAAACTGCATCATTTACAGGCCTATGGAGTCAATAGTAATGTAGTACAATTTTCAGCTTCAACAACACCATGAGCGCTCAAATTGGGATTATTCTACGGATAAAATGAAAATAATCCGTAGAATATTTCTCGATTTAAAGGTAATTGCCTATCTTTGCAAAAAAAATACGATATGTATAAGGCTTCGAATCAAGCAGGTCAGCAACATGGCTACATAAGAACTTCGGAACTATCAGACAGGAAGAAATACCGTCGCGTTCTGAAAGCAGTTAGTGCCGGCGAGCTGGTTAAAGTGCGGCATGGTGTCTATGCTCCACCAGAGGAACTACTCAGCAATATGGTAGATGTCGAGAGCATTGTTCCCGGAGGTGTAGTGTGCCTTTACAACGCATGGGCTTATTATGGCCTGACTACAGTCAGTCCACCGGAATTCTGCATTGCCATCTCCGCAAAGCGCAAGGTGTCGCTTCAAACGCCGTTCCCCATCAAACTTTTCTATTGGAAGGATGACAACCTGAAGTTTGGCATTATTGAGGTCAAAGTAAGCAACTACAAAGTCCATATGACCGACCTTGAGCGAAGTGTGTGTGATGCTGTCAAGTACAGGAATAAGATAGGCCACGCCCTGTGTTCGGAGATTATCCGGAACTATACGAAACGCACGGACCATAACCTAAGCCGCCTGTCAGAATATGCCAAGATATTGCGAGTTGAAAAGAAAATGAAAGAATACATAACAATTACATTGGGAGAATGATTAAGCATAAGAACTACGGGAAGTCAGTAAGGACCATGATAAAAGAATAATATATCCCTTTTGTCTTGCACGTCTTGCAGATTGTACACCTTATGTAGCAACATGAATAATACCATTAAAATGTCACGACTGCGATAAAAATGTTCAATAAATCAACTTAAAGTATATTATAAAGCATTATTTTCAACCATAATCTTGCAAGATAAGAAAAGATTGATTATCTTTGCAGTTGAATATACAGAAAGGA
>CADBCZ010000142.1 GCA_902793335.1 uncultured Lachnospiraceae bacterium | reverse complement strand
ATGTCTCTTCTTTTCGCCGCAAGCGGCTTGTTTTTTCTTGAAACTAATTAGAATAATTGGAATAATTCAGTTCACTAATTTCTATAATTATAATTTGTGAATAAAATTATTCTAATTATGCTAATTTGTTTCTTATAATCCATCGCCGAGGGCGATTCTCTTTTAGGTGTTGCCGCAAGCGGCTTGTTTTTTCTTGGACGATAATTTCCAATAATTGACGATAATTTTATCCGATAATTATTATCGGAACCAATTATTGGGAATTATCGGAAATTATTGTCCAAGAAAACAATGCGGCTTGCCGCATGATATCAACTATTTTTGTTCACCTACTTATATATTTAGTTTTAAATAACTCTTTCGGAAACCTTAACAAGATTTAACCGAAAAGTTTTGTCAGCAGAAGAAAAAGAATATACCTTTGCGGTAAAACGTAAGCAATTGAATATTAAAAATTTAATTATTATGATTACAAATTATGATACTAATATTGTATATTTTGCAGAAGGATTGAAACATGTAAAATATGTAGATATGATGAGCAGAGTTGTGGAACATCTTCATCACAATAGAATGGCATGGGGATTCTTACCACAAAGCGCTTCGCCCCTTCATATCTGGGCACGGGATTATATGCCTGTGCAAGTCAGCAAAGACAAATTTGTGCTCTTTCGCTATGATCCCGACTATCTGAAAGACTATCCCGAGTATAAGCCTGACACTTCTGCCATTCTTTCTGAACTTGGCATACAGGTGATGCACTCTGACATTATACTTGATGGTGGCAACATCATCAGTTGTGGCGATAAGGTCATCATGACAGACAAAATCATCAAGGAAAACCCGCATTACGACAGAAACACACTGATCGACACCATCAGTTCGCTATTGGAAGCAGAAATTGTGCTGATTCCTCAAGACTCGTATGAGGAGTACGGTCATTCTGATGGAATGGTAAGATATATGGGTAATGGTCATGTGTTGCTCAACAACTATTGTGACGTTGACAAAGCGTTACGCAAGAGATTGTTGTCTGCTTTGCAGCCTCATTTCGACATCACAGAACTCCACTATGGCACCTATACCGATAGGAGTTGGGCTTATCTCAATTTTCTACATGTAGGCCAACACATCTTTATTCCTATGGCGGAAGATAAGTTGGGCACAAAAGCCTTTCAACAAATAGCCGATGCTTTTCCAGAATGTGAATGCCACCGTATATGGGGGTGTGAAAGCCTCGTCGATGATGGTGGTGCGCTGAACTGCTCCACATGGAATATTCTCGTGGATTTGCCTAAAGAAGAGGAAAGTAAAGAATTACCAGAAACAATTTAATTCTACTAACGGGTTGTTTATATTCATTTTTTATATACCTTTGTATTTGAAAGATAAACACTATAACGTTATGGATAAGAAAGATATTATTAAAAAACTTCAAAATGAGGCGGCGCATTTTCTCGCCGAATCAAAGTTAATAGTGAAAGGATTAGTCATTCTACCTAAGGAGATAGAGATATACTATTATATAGATGGTGATTTTGAAGATAGTTCTGTTCATAGAAACATTTTACAACAGAACAATAGGAATCATTTTTATATACATCGATGGGGTATAAAAAAGGAAGATTCATACAAAGGTGGCAACTATCCAGGGATAGACTTTGTGCTCAGTAATGAAAAAGGTATTTATTATTCCTATCTCATAAGAAGTGCTGTTGTTGATAATGACATTCATGTAGGACCTCACAAAGTGTTGGAAGCTATAATTGATAAAAGTGGGCTCACAACAAACGAATTAGAGAGTTCTCCTATAGAAATACTTCCTAATAGCATTTCTTGCGATGTTTTATTTTCCAGCAGAATCAATCTTGGCAAAAATGCCAAAGAGTTTTCTGACTATAAGTTAAGAGCGGTACTATGTGATGAATGGTTTGGAAGGAATAAATATCCAGCCAAAGAGAAAATGGTCGTTGATTTTTTAACAGAGAAAGTACGCCTACAAAATATGACTCCCCAGCAAGCCATGGAATATGCAAATAAGAAATTGGGATATATTCCATCTTCCATCAGAGCATTGTAATCACAAAACACTTTATCACAAGTGTTTCCCTTGTATTAGTTCATACTATAAAATTTTGCCATATAGACGAATAGATTTTCAACCAAGTCTTTGGCAACGTCATTACTATCGTTTTTAGGAACTATGTCCAATTTTACGAATGATAGACCATGCTTTTTGTAATTATCCATATCAACCATTGTGTTTCTCTATTATGATGTCATTCTATTTTCCTAAAATCCGCAGATATTTTTTCGAGTGTCTGATTTAGCCCTTGCTTGTGACGATTCTGTCTGACTCTGGGCTTAGAAACGCTTGACATTACTTGT
>CADBCZ010000141.1 GCA_902793335.1 uncultured Lachnospiraceae bacterium | reverse complement strand
CACACGCCCCAGTGCATCATAGTCCAGTGTATATTCACAGTCTCCCATTCCGTTGATACGGGATCGTTCCCTTCCGAAACGGTCATAGACATAAGATGTTTTATCCCCCACCGGGTTTGTCGCAGAGGTAAGTCTTCCGGTAAGGTCATACGCATACTTCCATGTTCCACCCAGAGAATCCTTCTGCACAAGCAGATTTCCCCGTTTTCAATGTTCGTCCGTATACCCAACTTGGCAAAATTTCGCAGTGTCTATTAATTAACATCATGGATTTCTTGATTGCTTCAGGCAACCATGATAAATAATTAATCGATATGCAGGAGTTGTAGGATGTTGGATGTCCGAAAGTATAACCAAAATTAAAGATAATAAAATGATATATCTTTAATTAAATCGAGGTCTTCTTCATCATAATCTCCCTTTTTTCCTTTACTTATTTCTGATAATATATACTTTACACTATCTGAATCCCGCATAATCAATTCCACCAAATCATTTCTTTCATATAAATATTTATTTACCAAATATTTAACATTATTAATTAGCATTTTTTCATCCATATTAATCCTCTATTATGTCAACATTTTTAAAATAAATTGTGCCTTTATATATAAATTGCTGACAACCTGTTATTTTATTTACAGCTTCTAATTCTGAATTCCATAAACTATTTCCCTCTTCTCCTGACCAATGACCATTACTTCTAGGTAATCTTGTTTTTGTGTTACTACCACTCTGGTCTTGCTCTTTACCCTTATAATTATCCAAGCCGATGCTCCTACCCCGAAAAATGAATACACTTCCCAAAGCCGACTGTTACATCTGCTTAAAAGTTTACCATATTGGAACTAAATATTCAGTTTTGATTTCGGATGTCCTTAAGTGGAAACATAATTAAAATAATATATTACCATTTTTGACATTCTTTGCTATAAAATAAATCCACATCGGATGCTGCATCATACAACGCTTTTATAGAAGCCAAACTGTCATATTCTGAAATTCCTCTCATTGTACCAATAAGACCACCTTTAGAAGCAGGTAATGTACCATCCTGTAATTTTTTTATTACGGCTTCAATTCTATTTTCACAGTTATTTAAGTATTGACTTTTTTCTTCATCTACCATTTCCTTGGCTTTATCAATTTCTTGTACCAATAGATGCAACTTTTTCAATAATTCTTGTCTTTTATCCATAATAGCAATCTCCTTTAATTTGAAAAGCTTCTAATCTCTGTTATCCAATCTGTATCAAATTGATTAAACAAATATTGAACTCCACCACCTGGTCTAGGGTCTGCAATCAATAATTGTTCTCTTGCAGTTCCTACAGCATACTTAACCTCTATTCCAGCAGGAATTCTCGCAACTTTTACAGTATTTCTGTTTCCCCAATCTTTTGATAAAGCCAACTTATCCATATAATCATTCAATGTTGTAATTCTATTTGCTTCATCAACCGTTGTCCAATAACATAAGGATGCATCTGGTGCGTCAGAACTATACTGCACTAATATTAAATCCTTATCTACAGTTGTTCTTATCTCATAACCATCATTAAAATTGGCTAATTCCCTATCAAATTTATAAGAATAATTTATTGTCGTTGCTGTGTTTCTACCACTCTGGTCTCTTTAGGCCCACATGTTTTTTGCTTTACCGATCCCCCAGCATACCCACTCGGATCCGCATACATCACCGGATTGCTGTTACAGTATGCATACAGATTCAGTCCATCATTATAGATCACATCTTCCTGCGTGAACCGTCCGATACCCGTATTGTAATATCGCGCACGCAGATAGTAAAGTCCCGTCAGGTCATCCTCGATCTGTGCATTATACCTTAGACGATTCGGGATGTTTTCATGTCCTGCAATCCTTTGACCAAACGCATCATACCGGTAATCATTCTGTACATTTCCGGCTGCATCCAGTACATATCGTACACTTCCCTGCTCATCCGTCAGGTAATAGTTGTGATCCAACCCGATATATTCATTGCCAAGTACATAATGCCTTGCCGGATTTTTTCTTCATCCAGTTCGTGAATAAGATAATGATCTTTTGTGTTACCAATATGACCATTTCTTTTTTCTCCCTCAGGTCTCACATTGAAATGTGCACCCTGACCTCCTTGTTCATGCCCATGACTATGATCTTGAATTATAATAATGTCACCTTTTCTACTTAGTAAATCTGGGTTATTGCCCTCCGCTTTAGTTCCACATCCTATTGTATTTTTCCTCTACATTATGCTGCTTTTGAAACTAGAGACAGCTTTATGAGAACTAAACATCATATACAAAACAAAGGCTGAATACCCATACGGAAACTTTCAGCCCTTGTTTATCATAGAAGATCAGATTTACAGAGTTTTACTCTTTACAGTGCCTCCAAAAAAATTACAGATTATGAAGCTAGTCCTCATTAAATACATCTATAACTCTCTGCATTCCTCTATTACCAAATTCCAAAATGTATTATCTTCTAAAACATTTTCATCTATTTTATTTATATATACAATAAATTTTTCTATAACTTCATCTGTCATTCCATCCTCGAAAAAATCTCCATCCGGATTATCATTATAATAATCTTCTATCATAAAATTAAATTTTATGATAATATCAAAAAATTTTTCCAAGCTATTATTTACAAGTTCTTTTGTCATTGTTTCATAATCAACATACATTACCCTTCCTTCTTTATCAAGTGTTATATAATTATTATCATGGAAACCTATAATGTACATGTCATCAAACAATTCCGTTTCCCACTCATCATCTGATGAATTCTTTTTAATAAACTCATTTAGTTTTTTAAATCCACCTTCGTCTTCTTTTAAAAACTCAATATAAGGTGCCACATCTTCTGCTATCCCACATGTTGTCAAAATTTCTTTACATATTTCTTCCTTTACAACTCCATCAATCACTTCTAAAGAATACACATTTATTTCATCATCTGCTATTTTATTTAATTTTTCAATATCTTCTATTTTCATACTCATCTATCCTTTCTTATAGCATATATTTTTATTCTTTCTGTTTTCGAAACTTTGTGCTCTATTAGTCAAATAATCATTTCCTGTAACACCTGCTTTTTTTTCATAATTATTTCCCGTCTTTCTGCGAAAGACACCGATGCGGTTATGAAACATGTTGGCTGACTTTCGCTTTTTGTTTTCAATTATTGTTCCCTCTGA
>CADBCZ010000140.1 GCA_902793335.1 uncultured Lachnospiraceae bacterium | reverse complement strand
CCAATTAATGATAATGGCTTATTTAAAGGCTCCCTTAAAGGTGTAATGTGTTACCTAACTATATATTGATATAGATATTACGTAATTACATAATATCTGGTATTATATAGCTATATTGTATAGATGGCTATTATATTTATAAACATTAAATAATATTATACTATTTTAATATGTAATATTGACATTTCTGTTTCGAGTGATATAATAAACTTGAAAGATGGTGATGAATATGACAGCTAAAGATGTTCTAAGAATTCTTCAAATCACTAGACCAACATTGACTAAATACGTCAAAGAAGGCAAATTAAAAGTTACTACTAAAGGTAATGGCAGATATGATTATGACGCAGATAGTGTATATAAAATGTTAAATAAAGATATTGAAAGAAAAACATATCTTTATGCAAGAGTATCTACTTCTGAACAAAAGAAGGACTTGGAGAACCAAGTACAATTATTAAAAAACTTCTGTTTTCAGAATGGATATGTAATTAATGGTGTATATCAAGATATTGCAAGTGGAATTAGTTTTGATAAACGTGAACAATTCTTTGATATGCTCGATGATATACTTGCTGGTAAGGTTAATAAAGTAATCATAACCTATAAAGATAGGCTTTCAAGAGTTGGTTTTGAATTATTTACATATCTATTCCAAAAATATGGATGTGAAATAATTGTAATTAGTGAAGTTGGTTCCGAAAAACTGGATAGTCAGGAAATTTTCGAGGAAATAATAAGTTTATTACATTGTTATTCTATGAAATTATACAGTAGAAGGAAGGCAAAAAAAATTAAGGAGATTATAGAAGAAGATGATAGTACAGAGAGTTGAAAAACATTTAATAAAACAGAATGACTCTTATTATCCAATGTTCTGCGATTTTGCACATAAATCGAAGAATCTTTACAATCATGCAAATTTTCTTGTAAGAAATGAATTTATTAAAAACAACAAATGGTTGCGCTATGGTGAAATGGACAAAATCCTGAAAACTGATCTGGAGTTTGATGATTATAAGCAAATGCCAACGGCTCAATCTGCACAACAGATACTTCGTCTTTTAGAAAAAGATTGGAAATCGTTCTTTACTGCAATGAAAGATTGGAGCAACCATAAGGATAAGTATTCAGGCAGGCCAAAACTGCCTAAATACAAATCCAAAGATGGGAAACATATCCTTATTTTGACGAATCAAAACGCAAAAATAAAAGATGGTGTTTTGTGTTTCCCAAAAACATTCAAAGGATTTACAATAAATCCTCAGTTCTTACAGAAGGATGACTTTGTTTCGTTCCGGCAAGTCAGATTCATTCCTGATTATAAATCGTTTACTGTTGAGATCGTGTACAATATTGAAGTCCCTGATGCACTTTTACCTGATAATGGCAGATATTTAAGTGTAGATATTGGTTTAGATAACTTAGCAGCCATTGTTAACAATGTAAGCGTTAAGCCGATTGTAATTAATGGTAAAGGTCTAAAATCAATTAATAAATACTACAATAAACAGATATCTCATTATCGTGAAATTGCTAAAAGAATGAATGGCAGGGATTACACAAACAGAATGAACCGTCTTACTCTAAAAAGAAATCATAAGATCGATGATTACATGCACAAAGCAAGCAGATATCTTATTGATTATGCTCTCGAAAACAACTTTAATACAATTGTTATTGGCAATAATAAGAATTGGAAACAAGAATCTTCTATGAGCAAAAGAGTAAATCAATCATTCGTAGGCATTCCACATATGAGATTCATTGAAATGGTCCGGTATAAGGCTCAGAATGTAGGACTAAAAGTAATTCTCACAGAAGAAAGTTACACAAGCGGCACCAGCTTTTTGGATAATGAGGAACCAATCAGAACTAATTATGACAAGAGCCGCAGAGTGCAGCGTGGTCTATTCATTAGTAATAACGGAACTAAAATCAATGCTGACGTAAACGGAGCTTATCAGATTATGAAAAAAGTATTCCCTAAAGTAAATGCTGATGGGATACAGGGTGTAGCGTTACATCCAATTAGAGTAAGTGTTGCGTAAGTGATACTGACTAATGAACATTTTATAATATTGATTTTTAACATTAGTTAATATCGATGAATAAAATGGTAACGTACTCCTGTGAATATCCATAAAATGTGCCATTTCCATGGATTTATAGCCTCTTGTTTCCCGTAACTCTGCAATGCGGTTTGCAATCGCATATCTGTCTGTTTCATTAAAACTTCTGATCTCTTTCATAATTCTTACCAACCTTTCTGAGCCTTCCGCCCATATCTGCAAACAATATGTCCGTCTGCCTGACACTCCTAAAATTTCAAAATTCACAGATAAAAAAGGTTGGATCCCTGCATCTATAAAAAAACTGCCTTCGCATACAAACTCCTTTCCGGAGCCTGCTAAACGAAAGCAGCCTTTCCACTGTTTATTCGATTGTTCCGCCTGTGACCGGTATCATAAAAGCCAGATACCGCCAACATTTTT
>CADBCZ010000139.1 GCA_902793335.1 uncultured Lachnospiraceae bacterium | reverse complement strand
GGTGCTGTCTGTCACACGGCAGAGTCTTCCACCCCTGTCGTATGCATAGCTGATCCGGTTCACCCTGCCTTTTGCAGAATGTCTGTCCTGTTCATCAAGATAACGTTTCTGCTTCTCTAATGCTCATAAATCATCATCAAGTGAATCTTTGATGCGAATAAATCTTGAAAACAGAAAAACGCTTGTTCTTCTACTGTTTTCATGACCAGCCTTACATTTCAATCAAGACAAAAGCAGAAATATTTACTCAAAAACTACCTACAATTCAAACCATTTCATTCTTTTTGACATTTCATATGTTTCAAAAAAATCTATTGCTGCAATATACGCTTGTTCAACAGGAATCACCAAGTCTTTAGACACTTCTGTTTCCGCATTATCAGAGCCAACATTAAAAACAACATACTCTTCTTCTAATCCATTATTGTCTGTATATGCATAATGACCACAATCATTTTCATCTTTAAAATAATGCACACATGCCAGCTCTTCTTTTATCAATATTGTGAGAAATGGATATTCCAGTTCTGTCCTCAGCTCAAATTCATTACTATTCTCTTTTGATCTGTTTACATTGCAGACATACACCAAATCCATTCATCCGCTTGCCACGGCCAAAAATAAGCCCCTCCCCCTCTAATTACATATTCTTTATCTTCTAATTCACAATCACTTGTTTTGTAATAATCACTACACCAATCCCCTGTATAAATACCATACAATCCAAAGTTATTACAGTTTACACAAGATAAATCAGAAAAATCGAAACTCAGCCATTTTTCCAATTCTGCGTCATTTGGCAACTGCTTTCCAAATGAAAATAAATCATCACTACCAGCTCGAACGAAATATTCCCACTCAATTTCTGTTGGCAATCTCAAGTTTAATCTCAAACAAAGTGAATCAACACTTTCCTTTTTTAAATAGGCCGCATATTTTTCTTCTCCCTCATAAAAACGGAAATCAATATATTTTTTTGCAAACGAGTTTAAAATAGGGGTTCTTGTAACCAAAATATCTGACACAAAAATTCCATTCTCTACATTCATTTCTTGTTCTTCAAAAATAATATTTTTATTAATTTCTCTGGCTTGTTGTCTTTCCTTGACCGAAAGTCCCTTATTATATTTTCCCTCATGAATATATACAAACTCCAAATCATATGGCAAATAAGTTGCTACAACAATATCACTTTCGTTTCGAATTGAAAATAAGGAGTTTTTATTTCCTAGTTTATCCAAGAGTTTCTCTTTTTGTGCATTGAAATCATATTGCTCCATCGTACAATTTTTTTTATCGAGGAAATATCCATGGGTTTGAATCTCCTTCCTTAAAATATAAAATATTAACATTTTTGGCATTTGCAAAATCCTGCATGGCCTTTTGACATCCTCTGGATGGCCTCATACTTCTTCCTGGATTACAAGGTGGTCTTGTTCCACTGATTACTATAGTACTACCTGGTGAAACCTTTCCATTTACCTTTAGTTCTTCCAAGATTTTATATTCTAATACGATGGAACATTATTCTTTTTTTGATTTCAAATGTCCTTATGTGGAGACATAATAAAAATAATCTTTCATGCTTTTTTCAGTTCGATTATTAATTCATCCATACTACTATACAATAGTGTTATTCCTTCTATGGGATTTTCTAATGCCAATTCATAGTTCCAATATACTATTTCTGGATTTTGCTTGTTAACTCTAAAATCCAAGCATATAAAATCCTCGTATTCCACTTCAGCAATCGGAACTATATCATATCCAAAATAATCATAAAATTCATCTAAAACATCATTAATTTCATTTGCATTTAAAAATTTTCTGATATTTATAGAATCTTCATCTACTTGGATCTTCATTTTACTTATGCCTTTAAAATTTGATTGATACAATTTCGTATATACCTCTGGGAATTTGATATTTTGCTTCTTCTCGATACATTCTAAACTAACCATTATTTATTGCCTCCATAATACGGAAATTGAGAATTTCTAATAGTCTTTCCAGCTCTAGGAGCTAAATTTATAAATACTCTATGACTTCCTGTAGGTGTATCTGGCGTACTTATATTAAAGTCATATTCCTTTACATACTTTATCATATTATGTTCTGAGTCATAAATAACTTGATCCGGATGAAGCAATGTATCTTCTCTCAATTTAGCTACATCTATATTTTCTCCAAATTGCGTTTTATTTTTCGTAGATTTTACCTCTGGATTATATACATGTTTTTGTGCATGTATACTCATGAAATCATCTAAATCTGAGCCTCCGCCTTGCTTATAAAATGGGTTACTTGAATCAGTACCACTCTTACTATTTCCTTTCTCTGTAGCAGACGTATATCCCCCTGCCGCATTCGCCTTCGGATGCTGTTCCTCGTCTGAATTATAGCGGCTTTGTGTAGTTCCACAATTATGCCCGCTCGGATCCACATACCCAACCGGATTTGCCTGACAATACTGATACAAATTCAGTCCGTCTCCGTAGTAAGTATCTTCCTGCGTGAACCGTCCAATTACCGGATTATAAAATCTCGCACGCAGATAATACTGCTGG
>CADBCZ010000138.1 GCA_902793335.1 uncultured Lachnospiraceae bacterium | reverse complement strand
TAAGCACGGCAAGTATTATCTGCATATACCGGTGACTTATGATGTGGAAGAAAGCCATATCTCCGATATCTGTAACATTGTTGGTATCGACAGAGGCATCAACTTTGTTGTTGCCACCTATGATAGCAAGCACAAATCGGGTTTTGTCAGTGGCAAAGCGATCAAACAGAAACGTGCCAACTATTCAAAACTGCGTAAAGAACTCCAGATGCGTAAGACACCGTCAGCAAGACGAAGAATCAAGGCCATTGGTTCGCGAGAAAACCGTTGGATGCAGGATGTAAACCATTGTGTATCAAAGGCACTCGTGAATAATAACCCAAAGCATACACTGTTCGTACTTGAAGACTTGTCAGGTGTCAGAAATGCCACAGAGCGAGTTAAAACAAAAGACCGCTATGTATCTGTATCGTGGTCGTTCTACGACCTTGAACAGAAACTTATGTACAAAGCGAAACAGAACCAGTCATCGGTTATTAAGGTCAACCCTGCTCACACAAGCCAGTGCTGTCCTGCATGCGGACACATTGAAAAGGCTAACCGTAATAAGAAGATGCATCTGTTCAACTGTAAGAACTGTGGTTATAAGTCAAATGATGACCGCATAGGAGCTATGAACCTGTACCGTATGGGAATAAACTATCTTGAAGATAGCCAAGTACCGGGTACAGTTACAGCCGAGTAAACTCTGCTGTAAAGGGTGCTGTCAACCATCCTGTGATGTAACGCCACTTTAGGTAGCAATACTTATCGGTTTAAAGGTCGGAGGTGCAAACCGTTACTACGACTGGGCAGTTACAAGCCCACTACCTTTAGGTGGTGGGTAGTTGACCAAAAAGTAAGAATCAGATATGTTCAATGAGTATAAAAACAGTATCAAAAATCTTAAAGACTTACTCGAATTTCCTGTTAAGAATAGTTTTTCTGATGGTGACGGTTGCCAAGATGGTTTAATCGTAAAAGCCTATAAAGAAAGAGCTTATGAATTAACAGGGATAGAAATTCAAATATAAATAGTGATATGATAATCCTATTGTTTGTAAAGGAGAATCGTCATGACTATAAAAGAAATAAGGCAAATTTCAGAGCTTACTCAGGAAGAATTTGCAAAGAAATATGAAATACCTGTTTCCACGATAAAAGGGTGGGAATCCTCTACTACTTCAAGCAGATACAGAGAATGTCCACCTTATGTATTAAAACTCTTGGAACGGGTTGTAAAGGAAGATTACAAGGAGAGTTGAGTTACAAATGAGTTATTTAATGTTTCAAAATATGCTAAACCAACAGAAGAAAGAATCAGAAGCTTTTGCTCAAGCTTTCAATAAAAAACAAGAAAGTTCACACATTATTGGAAGGCTGTGTATTGATAATGAGATTATTCCAATTACTAATATTAAATATGAAAAAATTAATAAAAAAATTGAAGAAGGCAGAGGTTTTTATTATGTTGATGATGGATATAAAGTAATCATTGATGTATTATTTTCAAAACCTTTACTTTCAAAACATCTCTTAAATTATGTTGTAATAAAATTAAAAGACGATAAGGAACTAGAAAAAATCAAGTCACAAATCAAAAATAATAAAATAATCAATTATGAAGATTACAGGAAGAATCAGGATGGCTAAAGCTAGAAGGATGCAGCCTATCTCAATGTGTATATTGAAAAGTCCACAGTAGAACGACTTACCAAGTTCTGTGAAGAATTTGGTGGCAATAAGTCAGTTACTACTGATAAGGCAATCAATATGTATCTCGATGAGAAGGAAAAGAAATTAAAAACATCAAAATAAGCAGTAAAAAACCACCTCTACTACCGTTGAAAAATTTGGTATATAGAAGTGGTTTTATTTTGTCAACTGCTTAACTTATTAGCATTGGTATTCAAACAGTTGGTGTTTTTTGTAAAAACCCAATTGGGTTTTTAACATTCTGATTTTAAAAGATTTGGAATATTATGTTTTGCCAGAATATCTTCAAAACCATAGTGGTTAACACCTGCTAAAATAATGTTTTCATAGGAAGGCGATACCCGGTCAAGGAGAGTGAGCAGATTATCAAAATTTTTAAGGTCAAGCTTATCAACGTCATCGATAACAAGAACTGGTACATTTGCAATTCTATGTAACAGGTCAGAGACAGTAAGGAAAGCAATCATCTTTTCTCCGGAAGATAAATTGCAATATGGTCTTTCCATATCTCCATTTACCGAGTATAGAATTTTAATTCCTTCATTATTAGTAAAGAGAACTCGAATACCTGTTTCAGCTTCAGCTTTTTCTGCAGCTTGGTTTAATGTTTCAATATATTCATCAAGCAATGCTTTTGTAATTGCACCTTTTTCTCCAAATTCAACTACCATGAATTCTGCAAGATAATATTCTTTCTGAAGCTGTGATTTTCTTTCAAGAAGTTCTTTTTTCTGCTTTTCTGCTTCATAATTCTTAATTACTGCCTGTAAAAAAGCCTTTCTCCTTGCATCAATTGGAGTAATCTCAATATCAGGTTTTTTGATTTCAGCAGGAAGATTTTTGCGAATGGTATCAATTTCCATTTGCAGCTGATGATACCTTTCAGCTTTTGAAATCAGTTTTGTTGTTTCGTTGTATCTTTCTCCAAGCTGAGCTCTGTTT
>CADBCZ010000137.1 GCA_902793335.1 uncultured Lachnospiraceae bacterium | reverse complement strand
GAAAGATACAAGAATGAATATACGACTATCAAGTATGCGTATTTGATGATGAAGTCTGTATCACTTATGGAGTTCTCAAGTGATATTAAGACATTGGTTACAAATTATCAGAAAGAGTCTTATTTGATAGATTCATATTATAGATGGTTTTATTATGCATATGACCAGATTGAAGATAACAGTATATTCTCTGATGTAAGACAGAGAGTAGAGAATATTTATGCGAATACATATTTGCAGAAGATAACACCGAAGTGGAATGAGAATTTCACAAATGAGGTAATGAATGCTACAGATCTGCCTAAGCAGGAAGATTTCTATAAGCATTATCTTAGAGGTTACGATGGAAAGCAGAGGGTTATTGTGATTATTTCTGATGCTTTCCGATATGAGTGTGCAAAGGAACTTTTCAGCAGATTGGAATTAGACGAGAAGTGTACACCAAAGATGGAGTGTATGCTTAGCTGTCTGCCTTCTGTGACCTCGGTTGGAATGGCAAGTCTGCTTCCACATAAAGAGATGCAGGTGGATGGAAAATTGAATGTGACTGTTGATGGACAGGCATGTGCAAGTATGGAGCAGAGAGACAAGATACTGAAATCTTATAATGAAAATAATGTGGCATTGTCATTTGATGAAGTGGCAAATGCAAATCAGGCTCGAATCAGGGAGTTAATTCAGGGCAAGAATATCGTGTACATCTATCACAATCAGGTGGATGCAAGAGGAGACAAGCCCGCAAGTGAGAATGAAGTATTCAACGCTTGTGCAGAGGCGATAGAAGAGATTCATAAGTTGGTTAAGAAACTGACTGGTTATGTATCAGCACCTAAGTTTTTCATAACTGCAGATCATGGATTCTTATATAAGAGAGACAGATTACAGGAGTTTGACAAGGTATCATATCCAAAGGATAAATGCCTTTATACAAACAAGAGATTCCTTATTACAGAGGATGCAGTAAATGAGCAGGGAATCATGGTAAGAACAATGGCGTACCTCAATAAACTGTATGTGGATACTCCGGTTGGAGCAGATATTTTCAAGGTTGCCGGAGGTGGACAGAACTATGTACATGGCGGTACGTCTCTGCAGGAGATGATGGTTCCGGTTATTGAAATTACAACGAATACCAGAGGTGTGGCATACGATTATGTAGATGTTGTCCTGACATCTGTTACCCGTAAGGTGACGAACCTTATCACATACTTTGATTTCATTCAGACAGAGAAAGTCACAGACACCATGAAAGCAAGAAGTATTGTGGCTTACTTTACTACGGAAGATGGCGAAAAGATTTCATTTGATGTACCTATGATTGCCAATAGCAGGGAAGATGCGCCGGAGAAGAGAATATTCCATGAGAAGTTTACTTTGAAGTCAAGAGAATATAAGTATGGAGACAAGTATTATCTTGTGTTGGCGGATGCAAATGATGAGAAGAATATCTTGCAGCAGTATGAGTTTATGATTGATATTGCGTTTGTAGATGATTTTGGATTTTAAGGTGATGCAGTATATGAAAGAAAATAAAATACAGAGGGATATAACAGCACATATTAAGGAACTTGCATTATTAAAATATGAAGATGAATTGCGAAGAGAAGATTCGTTAATTAATCAAGCCTCGCAAATGCAAACAGCCTTTTCGTTTACATCAGCGGCACTGTTTATGGTTGCAGCTATTGCTGTAGAATATAGAGAACCCTGGTCATATGCTTTTTTGTTGATTGTTTTTTCAACCATAACAATTGCATTGGTGGTTAGTTTAGTATTGGCAACCTTGGCTCAAAAAAGATATGAGAGGCAAGATTTTCCACACATAGAAGTTTTAAAGGAATTTGTTGTTGAAAATTATGAGGATTCGTTAAGCGAGGCTCAAAGAAATATTCAGTGGATAGATATGGTTGGAAAAGTAGAAAAAGATTTATCAAGAGTCAATGATAATAAGGTTGTGTTAATTAGATGGTCAATGAGATGGTTTTATATAGCATTGGCGTTAATGTTAATTTGGTTTTTGGTAGCAATAGTGAAAATGTAAAGGAGAGATTTATTTTATGGGAGAAGAAAAGAAAAATAATGAAGTGAAACAAAACCCGATAAAGGATATTAAGCCAAAAGAGATTCCGACTGTAAGAAGAACCTATGAGTATCATGGTAATGACAATAATAAGAAAAAATCTCAAGGTACAAATTAAACGTTATGGAGAAAATTAGCATGAATGAGATAAATGAATACAATAGTGTATCAGAAACAGACGATAGACGAGAAATCATAAAGCAAAAGCTCCGCCAATATTATGATGGTCGTATTGTACGCAAGGATTTAACAAAGTCAATTCGAGAAGGAGCCAATGTTCCTGTATATGTACTGGAATATCTTCTCGGGCAGTATTGTAATTCTGATGATCCGGAGATTATTGACGAGGGAGTAGACAATGTGAAACGTATTCTGCGTGATAACTATGTTCGCCCGGATGAAGCACAGAAAATATTGTCACTTCTTCGAGAGAGAGGACTTAATACAAAGGAAGACCGGTACGAGGCAACCTTCTCTAACCTCGGCATTAAGAATATTCCAATTAGTGCTGACTATGTGAAGGATTATGACCGTCTGCTTTGTGGTGGTATCTGGTGTATTCTCCAGCTTGACTATGAGTTTATAGAGGAAGACAAGAAGAATACACAGCCAATCCGTATTAGAAAGCTGACACCGATTCAGATGCCACATGTGGATATGGATGAAGTAAAGAATGGTCGTAAGGCATTTACTAAGGAAGAGTGGATGGATATTCTGCTTCGTTCTACTGGTATGGAACCGGACAAGCTTTCTGACAGAGCTAAATGGTTATTGATTGCCCGTATGATTCCTCTTGTTGAGAACAACTTTAATATGTGTGAATTAGGACCTCGTTCT
>CADBCZ010000136.1 GCA_902793335.1 uncultured Lachnospiraceae bacterium | reverse complement strand
GAACAACTCCATTATATCACAAACCGTGAGGAGATTTTTGATTTTATTAACAAAAAAATGCCGTATTTATGCGGCTTGTGGCGTTTCGCAAACGCCTATTACAGTATGAGAAGACATAAGGAGAAATTATTTTGTGAATAATATAGATGATTTGATAGTGGATACATATGAAGCGGATTTCAAATCGTTCTTGTGTTTTAACTTAAAATGAGTTAAAATACAAAAAAGAGTTAAGAGGTGGCGTGTCATGGAATATCTAAATCATATACTTGGAATAAAAGTATCATATCTAGATGATGTAATTGTTTCTATGCCTAATTATATTCTTAATCGCTATAGTTTAAAAAGAGTAAAACTTGATGGCGTAAATGCTATATTTGTTTATCCTTTGGCTGAATTAGATACAATAAATGCGGTAAGGAAACATATAGAAAGAATTGGACAGGCAGAAAATGTTCCTGTTGTTTTGATACTTAATAAAATTACATATAGACAGAAAGAATATCTATTAAGAGATCACATTTCATTTGTGGTTGACGGGAAACAGATATATCTTCCTTTTATGGCTATATATCTTCAGGAAAGATGTAATGGAGAAAAAAAGATACCTGCCGAAATTCTTCCTTCAGCACAGCTGGTTTTGCTATATTTTATTTATCATGGTTGTGGGAAACAGGTTGCCAGTGAAATTGCAAGAGCTCTTGATTTTTCTTCGACTTCAATTTCTAGAGCTTGCAATCAGCTTGAGGGGTATGGATTAATTCAAACAGAGAAACAAGGATATCAGAAAATAATAAAATCTGAAAAAACCCCTAAAGAATTATTTGAAATTGCAGAGAATTATTTGTGTAATCCAATAAAAAGAACAATATATATTCCAAATGATAAGGGTGATGATTTGTTACCTATGAGCGGATATAGTGCTTTGGCTGAGTATTCAATGCTTAATCCTCCTGCAATTGAATGCAGGGCGACTGACAGCATTAGTGTATGGGAAAAGGAGTCGACTAATATAATTTATAATGCTGATGACCAGTGTGAAATAGAGTTGTGGAGATATAATCCTCTGAAATTATCATCTAATGGATGCGTAGATAAGCTTTCTCTTGTGCTTTCATTAAAAGATGATTGTGATGAACGAGTTGAAGAGGCAACACAGTATGTTTTAGACGAAGTGTGGAGGGAAATAGATGGTAAGAGGTATTGAAAGTTTTAGAGAATGGTTTCGTGGATATGAAAATCAATATGCTATTATTGGCGGTACAGCCTGCGATCTTCTTATGACAGAAGAGGGCTTGGACTTTCGCGCCACAAAAGATATTGATCTTGTTCTGATTGTAGAAGTAGTAGATATTGTCTTTGGTAAAAGATTTTGGGATTATATTATTGAAGCTGGGTATGAGCATAAGAATAAGAGTAATGGTGAATCGGAATTCTATCGTTTTGTTAATCCTAAGACAAAGGATTATCCAATGATGATTGAATTATTTACCAAAAAGTCTGATTCCATTATTTTACCTGAAGATGCAGTATTAACACCCCTACCAATAGATGAGGAAATATCAAGCCTTTCGGCTATATTGCTTAATGATGATTACTATGAATTGCTAAAACAAGGAAGGATTCAGGTTGCAGGTGTTAGCATTTTGGATGCACCGTTTCTTATTCCTTTTAAGGCAAAAGCCTGGATTGATCTTTCTGACAGGAAAGAGGCTGGTGAACCAATAGACGGTAAGAATATAAGAAAACACAAGAATGACATTTTTCGTTTGTCTGAACTTCTTAGTAGTGATCAAGAACCTCTTTCATTTATGTCAGATGTTATTAGAAATGATATGAAAGTGTTCTTTGAGAAGATTGATTCGGAAAATGTAGATTTAAAGCAGCTTGGAATATATAGAAAAACTAAAGAAAGTATTTTGGAACAATTGCGTTATATTTATGGATAATTTTAAATCTGGTTATGGCTTCGTTTGAGGATACCTATGGAATGTCATGGCAGGATGCAGTTGAGCAGAAGAATGAACACGCAACCGAACTTTTAAATCAGTGGTGGGTTAAAAAACGGTGTAATAACATGTATTTAGAAACTCAATAGGTATATCATTAATCAGGCACTTTTTGTAATGAAAAGTGCTTGATTTTTTATGAGGGTCGTTTATTTATAATTAAAACTGTATTTTATCTACAGTTAATTTTTTGTGTTTTTTGAAATAGTGACATATGTCACCTATGCAAGAAATCTATAGTATGCTACCATTGTCGAAGGAGAAAAAACAAAAATCAAAATATAAGGAGTAAATACATCCATGAATGAAGAAGTAGAGAAAAACGACAGAAATGAGGATGTTTTCCCAATCTGGAATCTCGAAACATATGAAACAAAGAATTCTAAAAATAATAATGATCCCCATAGAAATAAGATAAAGTTACGCATAATACTGATATCGGTTACGCTGTTTGTAGTGCTGGTGTCGGCTGTTACAGCATTAGTTTTTAAGCTGCAACTACCAAGAAGGATTGCATTGTGGAATCCTTCGGAAGAAACAATACGTAATGATGTTAGTACATATTTGGAAGAAAGGTATGATGAGAAATTCGTAATAACTAATATCATCTTCCCTAACTTTAATTATGCTAGCTATATTATAACG
>CADBCZ010000135.1 GCA_902793335.1 uncultured Lachnospiraceae bacterium | reverse complement strand
CCAAATGATCCCCGTCATAGGTATATGCCACATAGCGGCCGATGGCATCTGTCAGGCGCATGAGTCTGCCATTTTCTATCTCTACCTGAATGACGCCGCTTCGTAAAGCTCGGCATCAATTGCCCCCGACAGATAAAAAGTTGCTACACAAGCTGTCTGGGAGGGTGATAAATACACTATTATTAATAGTAATATTTTTCTAATTCTCGCCTAACAGCTCAAATCCTAATCCATATAAGTGTGCATTTTCAATCTGATTTTTTACCTCATCCGTACATACAAGTAATCCCCCTTCAAGATGTTTTAACCAGAAAATTTTATTATCTTTTATGTTATCCCATTTAAAAAATAATTTTTTATATTTCACAATCGTATCAGGATCCATTTTATATGTCTTATATACAGATTTTTCCATATCAATACAATCAACTATTTTTATTATATTTATAATATAATATTTTCCACATCCACATATAAAGTCAAGAACTTCAAATGCGTTTTTATCTATCTTGTTAAACATTTCTAAAGCTTCTGGACTAACAATTAAAAAGGACACACTAAAATTTAAAAAATCCGAATGATTTGGATACGGATAATTTGGATCCATCTCTAAATATAATGACTTATCCCAATCCTTTTTTACACTTTCACCTTCCCAAAGAAATGGATACAATTTTTCATATTCTTCCATTTCACCTGTTAAATGAATATTATTTTCCTCTAATGTATAGACTTTCCATAATTTCATTATGACATACTCCTTATACTTTTATCAATTTCATTCACTGTTTCTCTTTCAAATGCGCATTCATCTTCCGATGTATTTTCTAACACATAATTTATACACTTTTCAGCTTCAACATATTTTCCCATCTCATACAACAGTTCAGCACGACATGCCTGTATTTCAATCACCTCATATTTATTCTCACTACTTTCAATTGCCTGATTTAATAATTTTTCTCCTTCCATATATTGTCCTTTATCTAAATAATGCAACGCCTTATTAAAAAAAATATTCATTTTTCTTGTATGATTATCTAATACTAGTACCACATTTTTATTAATTAAAACTCTGTATCTCCAATGAATATTTGGTTTCAAAATGTTTTATAATTAATAAATGAATGTTATCCTAGTAATCATACCCTCCTTTCATTCTTGCTAAATATTAGGTGTTTGCGAAATACTAAAAACCGCATAAAAACGACATTCAGAAGTTTTTGAAAATTACCAAAATAAATTCGACAGTGACAAATAGCATTCCTCTTCACTTCTTGATGAAATTATTCCCTTTTCCTTCATTAATCATTTTCACGTCACACCAGAAATCTCCGCAAACACCACCTTTATTCAATTCACAAGTTTCTTTTGATTCAGAGTGTTTTCTCAGTTCCAACGAACTCTCTTCTAATTGTGTTTTTAAAATACTCCCAATAATTGTACAATTTTTTGAATTTTGATGTTATTGAGGTACCTCAAAATTTGCACACTTACTTCTTTAAAATACGTGAATCCTATCTGAACCTAATTGGTGAATGTCAGTCTTTTTTATAATGTATTGACAGCACCTTCAGCTATCGCTTTTCACTATATGATGCTAATAGCATAATCAAATGAGCAAACGTTAGACAAACGCTTCTTCTCTTTCATAGATAAACTTACAGACATTACCTTTCTGAATCTTATCCTGTCCTGCTGAAAGCAATGTTTGAGAATATTTACACTATTTTTAAAATGACAGATTAACAGATAAATGAATTTATTACTCAGTTTGTCAAAAACTTGTATCCTAATTCTATATTTGATTGCCTATATTATCGTATTTCCAAGGTACAAAATCTATTTGAGGTATGAAAATTTCAGTTATCTATTTTTTCCATATTTTTTTGCATAATTTCTACTACTCTTAGGTACATTATATTTTTTCATCATTGTTGAAATTTGTTTTTGAAGATCATTTAGAGTAAACTCTTTATTTTTTATTATCCAATTATTCCAATCTTTATTCCACCCTTCAATATGCAAATCAATGTGTTCTCCATTTGCTATTATCGCAATCTGTCTATCGACATATTCTTTTACATTATTAACTCCCAATTTTTCCATATTATTTACAAATTTTTTGTTTTTTAATAGTGCTTGTGGAATTAAATGATGTTCTCGTGAAGCATTTGGCCCATATTTTTTTCTCCATTCTTTAGTAGAACGTTTCATTCCACCTTTTGTATATCCCGTTCCACATCTTGATGGATCACATTTACTTTTGCAATTTGTTTTACTATACCCACTCGGATCCGCATACATCACCGGATTGCTGTTACAGTACGCATACAGATTCAGTCCATCATTATAGATCACATCTTCCTGCGTGAACCGTCCGATACCTGTATTGTAATATCGCGCACGCAGATAATAAAGTCCCGTCAGGTCATCCTCGATCTGTGCATTATACCTTAGACGGTTCGGGATGTTTTCCTGTCCTGCAATCCTTTGGCCAAACGCATCATACCGGTAATCATTCTGTACGTTTCCGGCTGCATCCAGTACATATCGTACACTTCCCTGCTCATCTGTCAGATAATAGTTGTGATCCAACCCGATATACTCATTGCCAAGTACATAATTCCTTGCCGGATTTTTATCTTCATCCAGTTCGTGAAGGAGCATTCCACCCTGATATACAAAGTTTGTGACCTTGTCCTTT
>CADBCZ010000134.1 GCA_902793335.1 uncultured Lachnospiraceae bacterium | reverse complement strand
TAGCTTGTCGCGCTGGCATGGTGCACTTCGTCAATGATTATTGTTTTGAACTCATCTTTTTTAAATCTCGAGAGAACATCTGGCTTTGATAACATCGTTATCATTGCAAATACAAAATCTGCATTAAGGATTGAATCATAATCTTTATCTTCACCGGTGAGCATTGCCATAGAACGACTGGAGCCAAAGACTCGTCTGTACGAGTTTATTGCTTGTTTCAGGATTTGTTTCCTATGGACAACGAAAAGTGTCTTGCCTTCACAGGACAGAGCATCTCTAACTCCAAACGCTGATGCATATGTCTTTCCTGTTCCCGTTGCGGATATCAATAATGCTTTATCATTCCCCTTATTTACAGTTCTTTTCAGGCTTTCAGTAAATGCTACTTGCATCGTATTCGGACTTAGCCGGTATGCGTCGAACAATACATCTTCCTGTTGAGCTGCTATTTTGCGCTGGTTTTTTACTATCTCATATTTCTGTCGATATGTATTAATGAAGTAATCATAGTCATATGAGTGTTCACTGTTCCATAGGCTGTTAAATTCTGCACAGATTCTCTTAGCATACTCGCCTCTTTCAGTTGAAACAATTTTCGTATTCCACTCATGGTTAACGGTAAGTGCGCTCTGGGTCATATTTGAGCTGCCTACTATGATCCTGTACACACCATTGTTCTTAAAAATATAACCTTTAGTATGAAACCCCGGGCCACTTTCAGTCGCGTACATACGTAAAGAGATGTTATTAAGGCTTGCAAGCTTTTCCAGTGCTGAAGGCTCGCTGAAACAAAGGTAATCGGTAGTTAGGATTCTTCCAGGAATGCCCTTTCTCTCTAATTCTTTTAAAGTCTGAAGTAGTGGTACAACACCGCCCTCAGTAATAAATGCAACACTAATGGAGAATTCTTTACAGTCAGATAATTCGCGTTCGATCGAACTAAGAACTTTTTGTCCATGTGTATGGTCGTTGATTATAAATTCTGGCTTATATGCCAAGCTAGACATGTTTTTATAATCAACAAATGCATCCGCTGCTCCTATTAAGATATTATCGCTAATTTTATTTTTCATAGATATCCATTCCCGCTCTGCCTTCGCTTATGATTTTGCCAAAGGGATGTATTGCTTCATGTATTCTCTTAGATTAGGATCGCAAACATATACATATGTGCCGCGGATGCCTCTGGTCATGAGTGTGGCATATATATTGGTTATGTATTCCTTCAATTCTTTCATATCTTTCAAAGCTGTTTTGCCCTGCAAGTCATGGTATTCTCGTTTATCTACAACAATACACTTTTTCTTTTTGTCGTACTTTATTTCGTTACCAAATATTACGCCAGCGTAGTTGAGATCATATCCCTGAATGGTGTGTATACATCCAATTTCATTGATTGCATTGTCTGAATTGACCCAGTCTTTATTGACAGTATTCCACTGGAAGCTTTTACTACCAATGGTTATATCCATTTCACCAGGATTTTCTTTTGATTTCCATGGCCATGCATAACCTGCAACGACTCTGCAAAGTCCATACATAGTATCCTTCTCTTGAATCTCTTCAATCAGAACATCCGGATCATCACACAACATAAAATCATATGTGCCGGAGAAGGATTTCTTTTCCTTAGGAGGGTCATCACTGAGGATAGATTTAACATACTGTATATAATCCTCTCCTCCCTGGCATCTGAACTGAGATTTCAGTTCGTAAATATTCTTATTGCCTATCTGTTTCTGCAAATCGGTAAACCGTTCCATATCAATGTCTGAAGGCTTTACTGTTTGCATACTGTCATAGAACAGGACATGATTTTTACTGCTTCCTAGAATCCAGTCGAGTTCAGTACCTTCTTTGCCTAACCCAAATATGCTGTTGTTATTATCAAACGACGGATACTGTGCCAGTGCTTTTCTCTGTCTTAACCGGTGGGCCTCATCTACTATCAATAGATCATAGGTATCTCTCGGCACCTGTGTAGGACTTAGAACCATGCTGACGTTGAGTGAACGTACTTCTCTAAATACTCTCTTTACTGTGGTTCTAAGTGATTGCATCGGTACTACGAAAGCAATTTTCATTTTTTTGAGTTTACGAAGATTTTCCGCTATATATTGATATCCCGGATCCATCTCTATGTCATTCTCAATTATTCCAGTACCAGCTTCAGCAAGCAGTTTCATAAGGTAAATCGCCAGAACTGTTTTACCGGTGCCAGCCCCGCCATTGACAAGCATGGTCTGACCTTTCCCGTGCTCCTGGTAATCAACCAGTTTCTGAACTATTGCATCCACTATCCTATACTGATCAGAACTCAGAGACTTGTAAGGGGAATACTTAAATAAATCTGTGTTTTCAATGTGCTTAATCGTATTCTTAGCTAGATGTGCTTTCCTGAGTTCCTCCCAAATCTTTTGGAACTCCTGCTCATATTCGTCCTTTTGATAGTAACTATGAGGATGCATCCCCATGTTGCTATTCTGGAGCTGGAATTTCCCATCGCCAGACATATAGTTGATTAAATAGTTTTCAAGATCCAGAATTACAGACTTATTAAATTTTTCATCGCTAATAAGACTGATTTTTGTCAGTCTCCTTCTCTGTGGATTCTTAAAATGCTGACCCGCTCTTATGGATTTACAGTCTCTCCAACATAAGCCTCTTTGTCATTATTGATAATATAGACAACAGGCCAATCCTCACCGTATTCCTGATATTTCAATGCATCGGGAGTTTGTGCATTGAAAGCAACACTTTTGATAACTGCCATACCTGCTATAATTTGTCGTATTTTGTGCTGACACCCTTTGCCTTATCTACAGGGTATTTCCTCTTTGTTTTTTCGAGTTTATTCAGGACGATTTCCTCAATATCCACATCAAGTCTGTCAGCGAGCATGATGCAATAGCTAAGAACATCCGCGAGTTCTTCGCAAAGATGTTCTTTGTCATAATTATTGTCCCATTGGAAGCATTCCAAGAGCTCCCCGGCTTCTATGCTTATAGACTTCGCCAAGTTTTCAGGAGTATGAAACTGATCCCA
>CADBCZ010000133.1 GCA_902793335.1 uncultured Lachnospiraceae bacterium | reverse complement strand
TGTTTTAATACCAATTCTTGTCGATTTCAGTTCAAAATCGCCTCATTCAGCTGACTGATTTGACCGTCCTAATTGACTGAACATGCTCCGATTTAGCTATATATTCTCAAGAAGCACAAGAAATTAGAGTGAAAGCAGATAAAGTTATTGAGGATATTTACAATGAAGCTTGTAAACATACCTGTAGGTTAAGCGATTTTGCAGATAAGGAAGTCCTTGACTACTTTAATAATGAAAGCTACAAGCATAGAGAAGATATGACACTTGCAGACAAACTTAATAATTTATGCTGTAATTATCATTGCCGTATTAAGGGGATTGTTTCTTGTTATCCAAACAACTTCCCTCCATTTAAGCCGCAACAAGATGGGGATGATGTCATTTTTGTGAATAATAATCAAATAAGATAGATGATTATGTATGGTTTAGACCACTCGTAAGTTATTATATATAGAATGCTGAAATAAACAAAAGGCGTGGATATTTTAATGTAGGACACATAGGCACTATAAAAACATGTATAAGTGATAGGCTTTTTATGAATTGTACCCAAATGTAATAAATATGGAATCTACTGTTTTCTTTGGCAACGGTGTAAATCTATTAGGTAAAGACGGAAAATCATGGGATAATATATTAAGGCAAATATCCCAAAGACAGGTGTTGCCTCCAATTGGAAATAACACTTTAAAATATGAATATGTCGTATTGCCCAAAGACAGATATACTGAAGTTAATCATGGTTTTGAGATAACAATAAACGGTATACCAGAACCACCAGAATTAATTGATACAGAAGAGTTCATTAAAGAAGAATTAGCAAAAGAACTATCTAGAAACAAGGCTTCATACTTTTACAGCAAAATTGCAGATCTAGAAGCCGATAATTACATTACCACAAATTATGAGTCATTCCTAAATTCTCCGTTGAAAGAACTTGGTTATAGTGTAAAAGATTCAGAAGGTATCATATACATATTAAAGCCACATTATACATTCCTAAAAAATAACCACAGAATACGTTCCTGGAATATTCATGGTAATGTGGAACTGGAACAAACGATTATGTTAGGATTGTATGATTATAGTAAATATGTAATTGAAATTGATAAGATAATGAGGGCCATAGATAATGACAAACCAGGCGTAGATGAGTCGTCATGGCCATTTGTGATGCTGCATACTGATGTTCATATCTTAGGATTTGGCTTAGGATATGAGGAAACTGATTTGTGGTATTTCCTGACATGCAGAAAACGGCTTATTCGCAAAAACAAGATAAAAAGAAACCATATTGTTTATTATGCAATAATGGATAATAGTTATGATATTGGAAAAGTGAAATTATTGGAGGCTTTGGATGTTGACGTTGTTAATGTCGATTTTGATTGGAGCGAGAATGCTTATGAGAAAGCATACAATGATATTTACAATAAAATCCGAAATCAAATTAGATGTGTAATGAATCACTAAAAAAAACACTATGAATAGAATTAAAATTATATTATTAACAGCTGTGCTGTTTGCTTGTATTATAGTTGAGGCTAAAACTACGTATATCCCCAAATATCGTTCGTACATACATATAGTAGACAAAGGTGATACTGTTTCTGTTGCGAATATACTTCCTGATTTGGAGTTGGATGATAAAGACGGATTGTTTTCAATTCGGATTGGACATGAAGAAGTGACGGCAGAGAAAGTTATGGCTATTAAACGGGCAAAACGTGCTGCAGGTTGGGCAACATTATCTGCGGTAATGTCGGGTGTGTCTGCTGCTTTCAGTGATAATAGTTTGCAATTCATGATAAGGTCTACAAACGCGAGATTGTCGTCAGAATTAGCTGGGCTTTATTCTGCAAATGCTTATGCAGAGAAGAATTTGGATATTTATATGTGGGTTGATAATACTACTGATGACGAGTTGGTGGTTAACGATATGGATCGTGGATTGATATGGTATATACTCCCACATCAGTCTTTGAAGTTGAAGCTTTATAATCCTGATGCAAGTCGCTTACGCATTAGTGACTCAAAGAACGATATAATACGTTATGCTGTTGTCGCTGCGGGTAGTAGTGTCGCAAAATGGAATGTTGCTTGGGAAAATGATGAATATTGGATTGTTGAATCCGCTCTAGATGGAACTCCAGCTACTGATACGGTAGTGAGCTATTATATAAAAATAAATAAGGAAGATTATAGCGAATCAATAATGACTATACCTGCTTATAGAAACTTTATAAAAGAGCAGAAGAAAAAGTAGTATCGGAAAAGTAGAATTCATGAATATGGAATCTAAAATACCTCAAACAAAGCAAGAGGCCTTTGCTCAGTTGGACGAGATGCTGAGTGAGAAGGATAAGAAAAAATTAGCTAATGGTGAAGCCATAGAGTTTCACTTCTCATTAGGTATGTGGATTCGAAATAATTGGATCTATCAGCAGGATGAAGAGGATGTCACTCGTTTGGCAAAAGTGTTTAAGATGGATTATATAGTCTTCGATCCGGACGGTTTGTCTGAAAAGATTATCGAGCATTATCAGAGATATTTAAAGCGGAAAGGGTTATAGATTATTGGAACATTGAAAGAAAACAAATAAGAAAAACAGAGGAACCTATCACAAAATGTGATTAGTGATTCTTTAAGATCACAAATTGCGATCTTAGAAGTTTTGCGGTCACATTTTGCGACCGCAAACATAAACCTTCTGCTAAAAACTCTTAATATCAATCCCGCATCTTTTGTTAGGTGTGGAATTATTTGTACCTTTGTGTACTTAAAAAATAGAAATTAATAAATGACTATAAACAAAAAAAAGAATAATGCTGAACCGG
>CADBCZ010000132.1 GCA_902793335.1 uncultured Lachnospiraceae bacterium | reverse complement strand
TTGTTTTCTTAGTCTTGCCCAGAAGAATGTACCCAACGGGGCTTCAATCCGTCTCACAGAAAAGAACGGGCTGATGAAAGGCTCTATCGATTTGAAAATCCGTAAAGAAGAAGACCCTTTCGAAGCACTTAACGCGTCGGAATGATGACACTTTCAATGAAGTGAAGAAATGAGGGACGGTTCTTATATCCACTACACCTATGACGCTGCGGGGACACTGCTCCGCAAGGGTTATTTTGTCGGTGAGGAATTAACAGAGATTCCTGGAGATGATGAGGAGGAATTGACTGGTTTTTGTCTTCCTGATACCCATCTGATGTCGGTGGGCGATGAGGAGGAAAAAGAGGAGCTTGTTGAGGAAGAGGAGGAGATTCCCTATACAGACGTTACCGACTATTGTGGCAACTGCATCTACGAGAACGGCACGTTAAAGACGATTCTCATTGATGGCGGGTATGTTACTTTTGACAGCAACAGCCAGCCGGTGTATCATTTCTACTTGCAGGACCATCTGGGGAATAACCGCGTGGTGGCCAACGCCAGCGGGCAGGTGGAGCAGGTGAACCACTACTATCCCTACGGCGGCCTGATGGCAGAGTCGACGGGCGGTGATGTGCAGAGGTATAAGTACAACGGCAAGGAACTGGACCGCATGCTCGGCCTGGACTGGTACGACTATGGCGCACGGCACTACGATGGGGCATTGACTATGTGGAGAACCATGGATCCGCTGTGCGAGAAGTATTATGGTATCAGTCCTTATGTGTATTGCAGAAACAACCCAATTTTGAGAATTGATATTGATGGCCTTTATGATTTTGAAAGTATTAGTAACTGGTCAAATCCTATTATCGCAGTTTTCCCTATTGCAGAACAGAGAGACGAGACAATACAATTAGATTATCAAAGTGCACATGATGCGTCTGTTCCTATTATTACCGTTGAAAACATTGCTGACTTTTGTGCTGCATTATCAGATTTAAATCAGAAAGGTATTCCATTTGAATCAATAGCGATTAATAGTCATGGAAGTTATTATGGCTTTAAAATAGGATCAGAAGAGGTTAATCTGTTGTCTGACTTAAGCTGTTTAGAAAATGGACTAAAAGGCAAAACCCTTTTTATTGGTGCATGTAATGTGGGGAACAATGTACTTCTTGTAAATCAGATAGCTGAGGATACACAATCAACAGTAATTGCTCCAAAACATAAATTACCCGCTGGCTACCAATATAATGGAAGTAATTATCTTAATAGTATCGGTGAGAAAAACTTACCCACTTTTTCTCCTGCTCAATATTATTTAAGCAACGGTATTTATAACAAAACCGTTACAAATGTTTCTATTGATAAAAACAAAGGTGTTGAATGGGATGGCTTTATGCTGTTCTTTAATAAGTATAAATGATGAAAACTATGTGTACTCTTATTATTATCACCCTTATTGCATATTCATTGTTGGAATGCAGTTGTACAACAGTTTCCTCTAAACATGCGGATGATTCTATCTCGATAAATAGTGATTCCGTTCAAAACACCTTAGCCTTATATAAAGATACTGCAGATATGGAGCGTTATCAAACTTTTGACGAGTGCGAAATGTGTGGCAAAGGAGAAGCATCTAACCACCCTTTTGTCTATGTCAAAGAATGTCATGACTCAATATTTGTTCTTAGTTCAAGTACAAAAGACTCTGTTCGTTTATATGTCAGACTTAATAACGATTTATGGTATAGTCATATGGAATATGACATGTGGAAGAAAAAGGATTATTTGCCTACTAAGGACGAACTCTCTAAGACAGCAAGAACTTATGACAGGTATTTCTTTAATGATACGATTATGGAAATTAAGACTGACTATATTAAAGAAAAGCCATATCGGCAGTTGATCATAAAGTATAAGAGTCTTCTATTTCATATTAGGATAATCGACAATATAAGCTATTCAAGTATTTCGGATCTTAGAAGAATTGTAAAAAAACTGATTGTTTCTAATGACAAACGTGTGAACAAATACGTTTTAAAGGAAGATGAAAATCGATATGTGTATGAAGGAGAGAAGAATGGTGACAAACTTTCTTATGAAAGAAAAGCATATGGTAAGTGGGGTATGCAACCAGGACTTACAGAAACCAGTCTTTATTATGGCATAGATAATCGAGAGTATTCTGACAATCTGGAAAGCTATCAACAAACACACTCAGACGACATCTACGAGACAGCAGATGAGGTGCCTAGTTATTTAGGTGGAACCCAAAAATTCTATGATTATATTGAAAATAGCAGGAATGCATCTTTGATACTTAATGATAACAAGCCCAACAGGGTAATACTTGAAGTCGTGGTGGAAAAAGACGGAAGTATTACAAATGCAAGAGTCGTAAAGTCGATAGATTCATTACATGATAATGATGCATTAAATATAGTAAGAAATATGCCGAAATGGACCCCGGCGAAGCTAAATGGCAATGTTATCCGATTTAAAATGCTCATACCAATATCATACTCAGTAAAATCTGTCAGATGAAGTGGGTCGGAGAACTCAATTCTGTGTTTTATTCTAACTGCCAAATACGCCTACGACCTTATGGGCAACATGCTCACGCTTAGGCGCAACGGACTGCAGGACGGTAATATCTACGGGCTTATTGACCAGCTTTCCTGTACCTACAACGGCAACCAGTTGCAAAAGGTCACCGACGCAGTGGAAGACCCCACATGGCAGGGCGCATTCAACTTCATGGACGGTGCGGACCAGCAGACGGAGTATGAATACGACGAAAATGGCAACCTGACGAAAGATTTGAACAAGAATATTTCGTGTATTACGTATAATTTGCTAAATTTGCCAAAAGAAATCATGTTTATGGACGGTTCTTATATCCACTATACGTATGACGCTGCGGGGACACTGCTCCGCAAGGGTTATTATGTCGGT
>CADBCZ010000131.1 GCA_902793335.1 uncultured Lachnospiraceae bacterium | reverse complement strand
CAATTAAATCAGTGTTTTGAAAACATTTGAAAACATATCAAACCATCAAACTATAACTTTCGGCAAAGCCGAAAATAGTTATTTTTGGCGCTTTCAAAATACTGATTATCAATACTTGCATTTCTACAGTTTTTCCTCCTCTTTCACCGGCAAAGAGAAAGACCCTGAAACAGGGTATAGTTATTTCGGTGCCAGATACTTGGAGCATGATTTGATGGCAGGCTGGCTCAGCGTGGACCCGATGGCGGACAAGCACCCGAGTATTAGCCCGTATGCCTACTGTGCTTGGAATCCGGTGAAACTGGTTGACCCAAAAGGGAAAGAAGTTGAATATTCTTCTTTTAGAGATTGGTTTTATGTACTTACACAAAGGATGTTTAATAAAGGTTTTCGTTTACGATACAAGGATTTGAGAGATTCTAAAGAGGTTTATGTATTCAATAATAATGATAAAGGGGAAAATAAACTAACATTCAATAACGAAAAGATATTTATTAACTATTCTTTAGGTGAAAATGAAAAGAAAGAAAAAGCAACTGTTTTTTCATTATTAAGACATGAAACAGAACATGCTGTACAATTTGAATATGGGGAAGTTGGATTTGTGAGAGATGACAGTGGTAAATGGCGATCTTTGAATTACGATATCTATGATGAATTGAAGGCTAGAGATTTTGAAGCAAGTAGCTTTATTATTTTAAATCCACAGTCTATTTATGGTCGATGGGGGTCTGAGGGTAGTGCTTTGGAAACGAGAGAACAACAAATTGACTTTTTAATAAATAATTGTAATTTTAAGAGCAGTGAAATATTATTGGATAATCGACAAGAAGATGTGGATGGAGATGAAACAAGATATGCATTGCCTCATAGAAACAGGACTTACAAATGAGAAAGGTAATTTTATACATATTATTTTTAGGCTTATATTCCTTGTCATTTTGCCAGGATACATCTCGCTTGTCGATTATACAAAACAGATTACACCCCTCTGACAGTTTATTATTCGAGATAGTTCATATTCGACGTGCAGACACAATGTTTTCAATTATCCATTATCCATACAGAATGACCGATTGTTATAATTATTTGGACACGTTGTATTACGAATCAAAAAGGAAATGGTATACAAAGACTCAGAATGGCAAATATACTGTTTATTATTTAAAAAAAACCAGAAAATACAATCATCAGATCAACGGTTATGTTTACAAACTACACAAGATCATCTCATACAGAGATGAAAAGAGAATTTTCTATCGACTGTACTTCGGAAAGTGGTGTTATACTAAACGATATGAATAATAGTTATTTTTAATTTACATTCTAAGGTGTTTTATAGAAAGGACACCAAAATCTACAAAAAAAACTACTGCAACGAAATAATAAAGCCATTCTGATGTTATTTAAAACAAATTCAGCGCTTTGCAATCATTTGAAAACATATCAAAACCCCAATACTTTACTTTCGGAAATACCGAAAAGGGTAGTTTTTGCGATTTTCAAAACACTGATTACCAACACTGGTGTTGCCGTATTTTTTCCTCCACTTTCACCGGCAAGGAGTTAGATGCGGAAACGGGCTTCTCCTACTTCGGTGCAAGGTGCCTCGACCATGCGTTAATGACCTCATGGTTGAGTGTCGATCCTATGGCGGACAAGTACCCGAGTATTAGTCCGTATGCCTACTGTGCGTGGAATCCGCTGAAGTTGGTGGATCCAAATGGGAGAGATGTGTGGAAGGTCTCCGAGGATGGTCATGTCAAGAAAACCAGTAATGTCGGTGGCAACAAGAAGCAGACGATAATATACGCGAATGGTAATATCGCAACATTTAGGGGAACAAAATATCATACAGTAATGTCTGATTTAGAAGACAAGAAAGGTGAAAGTAATACTATTTCATCTTCTTATGGGAGCGAAAATATGCAATTTACCTACGCCAATGTTTTTAAATCCATGGCAGATAACACAAATGTCGAATGGATAATGGAAAGATATTCTGATAATCATTTTGCCCTCGGGACAATGCATAAACAAACATTTTCACCAACATCATTCGATTTATCGAAAAAAAATCAAAATGACAAAACTCTTGTTACTCTTATTCATTCTCACCCAATGGCAAGCGGCTACGTAGATCCTACATCTACAGCAAGTCAAATAAGTAGTATGGGGTATTGGTATAGTAAAGGAGCGATAGCCGGAGATGCTCTTAATAAAGAAAATGAGCCACACGTGAATTATTATACATATTTTCCCCGCACAAAACAATTGTGGTGTGTTGGCATAAACAGACCTGCTTTTATCAGAAACATTCGTTCTGTTTCAGATTTTTTCTTCGGAACATACAATACCAGATAGATATGAAAGAAATAGTAATTTTAACTATCTTCTCAATACTGGCTGCCGCATGCCACAACAACTCCGAATCTGAGGTTCCGGAGAGAAAACACGCGTGCCCTAAAATGTCTCCATGTTTAGAGGATGCTTTTGCCTATTATATCAAACATGAAAATAATCCTGATACATCTACCTTTTATTTGATGGAATTTCTAGTAGGAGAGTCTGGATTCCCTCAAGATGATACATTGATATGCTTCTATGCGTACAATAAAAGGCAACTCGCAGAAGACTTTCGGGGCCTAATGACTATAGGTGATTATAAAGTGTTGGTGTTTGATAAACAAAATGTAGGAAAGAATTTTTACAATATAGATTCATTGATAGACACCGACTTAAATAAACTCTGCATATCATCTTCCGAGAATCTGATAGATTGTTGTGCATTTGTCCTTGACGGTGACTCTTATTTGTATTTATTGGGATGTCAACCCGATGATTTTTTGCCAATTAAGATAGACAGGGAATAGGGTCTTGTCGATATCCATTGAGACGGTTGTTCCTGTTATATTTTGTTGCGACAGATTTGCCTTCCTGACCGAAGGAAACAGACTTAAGGGCAAATCGGGGACAGATCTTTTTTGCCCAAGATGAGTAGAACAACTTTTTGATGTGGGAAAAAAGCGAATTGGGAATGTCCGGATTACTCAATCAATGCTGATTGATTGTACAAG
>CADBCZ010000130.1 GCA_902793335.1 uncultured Lachnospiraceae bacterium | reverse complement strand
AAAGATTGGCATGCTCTATAAAATGTTCATTACGTCCTCTGATAATCTTAGCCGAATGGTTATAATTCTCGTTATGAAAGTAATTAACAAATGGTATCAACAGGTCATCACATTCGCTTTCCACTGTCCGAAATGCATCATCATATGCAAAGTCCGAGTAAATATCATCATTATATTCTTTCTCCATATATTATTATCCTTTGTCCGATATTTCACCTGCACAGTTGATGCCAATATTCTACATGGCAAAATTCTAAAATACAATGGATAAATGATATAAAATTATATACATTTGATTTTTATTATGACATTTTTGATAGAATTATATACGGAATTATATAATTATGAAAAAATGAGGAAATTCCTTTATCCTACTTTGTGATTCCTTGAATTTCGTACTATTGAGAATCCTGTAAACGGTATAATATATTCCATAGCTGACGGCATTTAAAAATTCCATAGTTTCGGCAATTAATTTCCATAGATCATGCCTTTGGGAATATACAACGGACAACTACATCATAAAATTTTTGATGTAAGCATCCGCCTCTCATAATTATAATTCAATTTTAATTAATATGATATATCTCACAAATCACTATACAAATCCGCCTTATACACTCCATCGGCAATCAGCTTCCTAAAACTCTCCACCACCGCAGGCTTGTCCTCTTTATATGTAACTCCAAACCACTTATCATCCGTCGGCAGAACCGTATAATCCACTCCATCTTTAAGCATCTCATCAGCAATATCAAAAATCATTTTCAACCTCGACGTCGCGTTTTACGTCCAGAAGTATAACACCCGAAAACACTGAAATCTATAGGCTTAAATGATTCTTAATATCGTCATTTTCTAATCTCACCTAACAACAATCCTTTAACAGTCCATGTCTTTTTCTCAAAGAAACCAAAGACTAGTCATTTCTTAATGTTTAATTTCTTTGTTTTGGTTAATTTGGAGTATTCTACAAATGTTCTCTCCTTATAATTATAAACAACCCTACTCTGAACCTTTATATAATATGTTTTTCCTTTTTTTAATTTTTTCAATCTAATTATTGCCTTTCCATCTTTTACTTCTGCTTTTATCGATTTATAGTTCTGAAAAGTCTTTTTTGTGGAATAAAACACGCACGCCTCTGTTGCATACTTAACTGTTTTTACAACCATTTGCTTTTTTTTCTTATTGATTTTTACTTTCGGTGTTGTTTTTCTTATTTTTATATTTTTTGAATGCAATTCCTCTAATTCTTTTTCTTCTTCAGCCTGCTTCTTTCTCTGTTCAAAAACATCAGAAGGGTCAACAGGATGATCATCTTTAACTCTTTCCCATATTTGAGTTAAAGTAACATCTTTTGTAACATTATTTAAATCTACTTCATCACTCTTTTCCCATCCTTTAAATACATATCCCGGCTCCGGCATTGGATCTTCCAAAATCACTTTACTACCTTTTTCAACCTCATCTGTTCTGTATATTTTTACCCCATCACAATACGACACAAGTACTGTTTCTTTTTTTCTGTAGCATAACAAGTATTTGAAATAGCAAATATTATTATTGCTAATAAAAATAAATACGTACTTTTTCTCATATACAAGCCCCTTTATCTCTATCGATTTTTACATACATTGTAATATGAATTATCTACCATAATAATTCTTTAATTTCATTATGTTTTTTGTTTTTCTTAAGTCCTTTAATTATAATCTTATTTTTTTTGCTTTTTTTAATACTTCTTTTTCTGGCTGTTCATGATTATATTTTATAACATAACCAAAATTTACATAATCGACATGTGGGTTCAAATGTGAAGACGCTCTCATATCATTCTCTTACAAGAAAACCTGATTCCATGTAAAATCACAGTAATATTTTGGGCCACTAATATTAAACAAATTAAAGCAATGTGTTTCCTGCTCTCCCCTATTTTCTCCTAAAACAAAAGGTGCATAAGTTCACGGTGACAGGCACCAATGTTCACATCAATAATACTATCATCAGCGTACCAAACGCTCTTTGCATGATCATAGCTATATCGATTATCCGTAAGATACTCAAGCTCCGTATTGTCCTCTAAAACCGTAAATCCATGCGCATAAGTGTTTGGAATATACATTAATCTCTTATTTTCCTCTGTAAGCAAAAATCCAACTGCCATTCCAAATGTATCACTTTCACGATCAATATCAATCCCTACGGAATATGCAGCTCCTTTAATAATCCTGACAATCTTAGCTTGATTATACGGACGTATTTGGTAATTAGGTCCGCGGACAATCCCTTTAACATCAGTCTTTGAATGATTCAATTGAAATACGGAATTAAATGATAACCCCAACGCATTAATGTCTTCAATGCTAAACGGAACCTGAAACCAGCCCCTGTTGTCATGAATAATTCTCGGCTCAAGTAACGCACAGCCTAATTTTCTATCAATAATCTCCATATCTAAACCGTCCTATTTCTTCTTCAATCTGCCTATATGAGTTAATGATTTTTCTTTTCTAGTTTTTTATGAGTTCCTGTTTAAACTCCATTTCGGCTTAAAAAAAAATTATTACTTTGAATTCATATTGCAAAGTGCCTGAGCATATCCGAGTAATCTAGCCTGTCTTTTTGCATCAAATGAATTAAATGTCGTCAACAATTCTCCTGCTTCAGTGTTTGCATCAACGGCGTATATTACAGCGGGATTACTTCTTGTACCATGAGTTTCCACTCCGCTAAGTAACCATTCCGGTGTCACATCTAAAACCTTACATATAATCAATATCTTCTCAGCAGTAGGATTGGTCATCTTCTTTTTCCAGTCACTGACTGTTGTCTCAGGTATCCCTGTTCTCTTTGAAAACTCCTTTTGAGTCATATTCAATTCTGTTAATTTATCAAATATTCGGTCTCTAATAGTCATGTGTTGTATCCTCAAAATCAATATGCCGCTCTGATTCCAACTGTAGAGAAATATGCTTCATCCCTAACCATCCCAAGGCATTCACACATAACTTTCAGCACATCACTCGGAGTAGAATCAGGGTTTCTTTGCAGTTGTTCCAAAACAGCAATCCTCACATCCTCT
>CADBCZ010000129.1 GCA_902793335.1 uncultured Lachnospiraceae bacterium | reverse complement strand
TATTGTTTACATAAGTTATTCATGCGTGTCTCCTTTCTCAAGAGAATCAAAAATTGCAGACATACCAGAGACCATATTTTCATAGTCGTGTTGCAATTCCTCTAAATATGCTTCTCCATCAGACTCTATATGATAATAGATACGGGTACGTTTTTTCCCGACAAGAACAGAATATTCACTGATCATATGCTCATTTTCTAATTTGTACATGACCGTATATATCGTATTTGGGGAAATGGAGAGCAGTTCGTTTGACTCGCTTGTAATGTATTTGCTTATCTCATAAGCATAGCAATCACCTTTGCTTTTTAAAATTGCTAATACTAAAAAATCGGTAATTCCTGTAATTAGAGTGTTTTTGTATGCCATGCAATAAGTCCTCCCTGAACAATTAATACTATAGCATAAAATATGCAAAGCGTAAATATTACGAAGTACAAAATAATGATTGACAAAAGAAAATGCCTATGATACGCTACAAATACAATGATACATGTAGAATTGTAAGACACAATTTCATTAAAATAAGATGGACTCGACTCGATTCCTCACTTAAAAGCAAAGGAGAAAATGCAATATGAAATATAAAAATATTATTTGTGGATTATTATTAGTTACTACAATTATTAGTGGTACAGGAATTGGAACAGAAAGTATATGTGCAGCAGAATTAAACAATGAAGATATAAACACAAGTGAAGAGGATAGAAATTATGAGTTGGTTATTGAAAAAAGTGATTTGACAGATGCTGATAAAGATTGGTTAATTAATAATGAGGCATATAAAGAAAAATATACGGAATATATATCACAGGGCTGGGAATTGAACAGTGTTGAAATAGAAGAGGTAAATCAAAAAGCTGGTGATACAAAGAGTCGTAGCACGACTGTAAATACAAGTCAGGGAAAAGTTATTTTATCAGACTTTATTCAGCCAACAAAGACGCAAAAACATTATAATAATAAAATATATTCGAATGTACAAGATATAAAAAAATATGCATCCTTTTCTTCTAATTTTCTTCCGACCAAGGTCGCATGGATTGCATCAGCGTTGTTTTCTATAGATACTTCTCAATATGCAGTATTTTTTAACAATGGCTATCAAACATTAGAAGAAAATGCGACGTTACGATTGAAGGATGCTTACTATAAGGATGGAAAGAGTTATATGATGGGATATACAGTATCGAAAATAGATGTAGCAGGCGTTGTTAGCTGTTTTTATAGAGACACAAATAAAACACCACATGCAAAAACTCACGCATATTCAGCATCATACCATTCATTAAATTATTCTTCTTCTACGGACGAATTAATTGCACTTGCAAAGAAACATTATAAAACAGGGGAGGTTGATGAAGATATTATGTATGGAACATCTACAATTCGATTGAATTAAGTTATATTTTATATAAAATGGAGGGATAATATGCAACCGTGGAATATTAGAGTAAAACGAATCAAAAGAGGATATTTTTTCATTGCGCTGATCTGTTGTCTTGCACTTACTGGAATTGGAGAAATCGCTTCCATCGCAACACCGCAAAGCGAAAAGATTGTGGACGTAAATGGTACTGCAATCACCACAACGGTAGTAAATCATGAAGGAAGATGGTTATTTTTAATAATCCTTTTTGCTGTTCTGCGGATTGCATATTTGGTTCCGCTTATTATTAAAAGATATCATGATGCAGGATATGGTACGGGATTTGCAGTTATAAGTATATTTCTTATTCCGGTTTTGGTTGGAGTAGTACTTATTTTCCATGTGGCGATGAAACCGAGCGATGGAGACAATCAATGGGGACAAAAGCAGGAAGATTATGAAGTAAAACGGCACATATGAGTTTTAAAGCTGAATATATGAGGAAAACAACTATGAAAAAGATATTTCTGATAACTTTATTGATGATTGTGTTTCTGCTGAATGGCTGCGCGTCGGACAGTACAGAAACACAGATAGAAAGTTATGACACACAGGAAACATTACAGGTAAATAAAAAAGAATTTTCAAATCGTGCCGGGAGTGATTGTACGATAAAAGAATTTAAATTACCGTTACCAGAAAATGCAGACATTAGTTGTTTCTGTTATAGTTCACCATATATTTATTATGGAATATCATATACATTTTATAAGGAATCGATGTTGACAGCAGGAAAAGAATTTGTGTATTCGGACGATTATGCAACACAAATAAGAAGGTACGATGTGCAGACAAAAAAAGATATACTTCTGTATCAATATGATAATTGTGTTGAAATTTCAGATATACAATCTGATGGGGATGCTGTTATATGGGAAGATTATTTAGGTGAAGATGGAACATGGAGAGTTGTAAAACAGTCCAAAAACAAAAATGATATACAATTATTGTTTTCTGCAAAAGATACACAAAGCACAATGGATGCAGTCACTCTGAAAGAAAAAGATGGCAGTGTATATTGGTATGACAGGAGTGAAAATAATGGAAAGTATGGTTTATATCAATATGCAGATAAAAACATATCTATTCTGAATGATGATATTTCTTTGGCATCGCCATTTCAGCATGTCACATTAGATGGTAACAAAGCCGTAAAAATATATACTGATGCAGATGAGAAGATACAAATACAAGTAGGCGGAAAAGACATCGATACAGGAATACGCAGCGTTTCTGATGTGCAGATAAATGATCAGTATGTAGTGTGGCATGAGGAAAATATAATAAACAAAATCTATGTGTATGATCGGAAGGCAAAGCAAATCTACATGATAGAAACAGATGACTTTTTTCTTATGGCATGTTGGAACATACATTGATTGTAAATGGATCTGCTGGAGTATTGGCCTATGATTTGGATCAGGAAACCGATACAGTGATAAAGCCAGCCAGTCAAAATACAAATATGTATTTATACATTTTTCAGGGTCAGGATTGTTTGTATACGCAGAGAGTCGACGATCAGAGCGTTATTGGTGTTTTAGAATATAATGGAGGGACAGATCGTAATAGTACATTGTCTGATGGGTGGAATGTATCCGGCAATGCAATTGCGTATGGGGGAAAAACGATCTGTCAGATTTCGGATGTTGATGATCGTGCAGATACGATAGATTTATGTGCGATTGACAGCAAAAAGGCATTTGTTTCTTATTTTTCCAATGATGA
>CADBCZ010000128.1 GCA_902793335.1 uncultured Lachnospiraceae bacterium | reverse complement strand
GTGCGGAAGGCGGACTATTCAGTGCCTCTTTAGAGGCAAGCAGGGAACAGCGGCTTATAGCCGCAGAGCAAACCACCGGCTAAGCCGGTGGTAATGATTAAGGAATAAATTGCATAATGGGATTAGTAAGGGATAGTATTTATAAAATATCATTAATAAAGATATTGACATTATAAATGTGTGAGAATATAATCAAATTAACATATGAATAGATGTTCATATGTTAATTCTTTATTTCTATAAGTATTTATTTTTTAAATATAGAAAACAATCATTTTAAATTATATGTGAAAGAGAGGATACTATTATGAAGAAAACTTATAAGATTGATGTGGATTGCGCTAACTGTGCTAACAAGATGGAGGAGGCTGCTAAGAAGACAGCAGGTGTTAAAGATGCAACAGTTAATTTTATGTTGCTTAAGATGAATGTTGAGTTTGAGGATGGTGCAGAGCCTAAGGAGGTTATGCAGGAAGTTCTTAAGAATTGCAAGAAGGTTGAGGATGACTGTGAGATATTCCTGTAAGTGGAGGGATTAGAATATGTTTTGGGATCGTATATCATCATTTTATGACTTTTTTGAAACAGTATATAACGGTAAAGTTTATAATGGATTAGGAAGGAGTATAGCAAAGGAAATAAATCAGAGTGATGCAGTTTTAGAATGTGCCTGTGGTACAGGCGCCATAAGCCAATATATCGCTCCAAGGTGTAGAAGTCTGTTGGCCACAGATTTTTCGTATAATATGCTGAAGAGGGCACATAAAAAAGTTGGAAGGTGTTCCAACGTGAGATTAATGCACGCGGATATAACCGGTTTAAAGTGTAAAGATGATAGATTTGATAAGGTAGTTGCAGGAAATGTTATACATTTATTAGATGATCCCAAAGCAGCTGTTGATGAACTTGTAAGGGTTTGTAAACCGTATGGTAAAATTATTATTCCTACATATATTAATCGCTCCGGCGATAAAGTAAGTGTGGCGGTGCGCTTGTTGGAAATGGCCGGTGCTGATTTTAAAAGACAGTATGATTTTCAATCATATAAGAAATTCTTTAAAAGTGCAGGATATAGCGATATTAAGTTCTATATTGTTGAAGGAAGAATGCCATGCGCAGTAGCGGTTATAACGAAGAAAGAGGGCAATAGCCATGAATAAAAAACAGAAAAAAGTACTTAAACGTATTATAATATCAATTATATTGTTGGTTGTAATCGCAATTTTGACAAGTGAAAGCTTAGCATTTTCTTTTCTTTCAGATAACAGATGGGTTCGGCTTGTTTTGTATTTAGTCCCATATATGGTTATAGGATACGATATTCTCAGAAAAGCCATAAAGGGGATTAAGAATCGTCAGGTTTTTGATGAGAATTTCCTCATGGCAGTTGCAACGGTCGGAGCAATGGCACTTGGCGAGTATCGTGAAGGTGTTGCGGTAATGTTGTTTTATCAGATAGGAGAACTTTTTCAGAGTTATGCAGTCGGAAAGAGCCGCCGTAATATCAGCGAGCTTATGGATATCAGACCGGATTATGCAAACTTAGTTGTAGAAGATGGTACCAGTCAGGTTGATCCTGATGAAGTTGAAATTGGTTCTATAATCGAGGTTGCACCGGGAGAAAAGGTCCCTATTGACGGTATAGTCGTTGAAGGAACTGCTTCGGTCAATACGAGTGCTTTAACCGGAGAAAGTGTGCCAAGAACAGTTAATATCGGAGATGAGATTATAAGCGGATGTATTAATATGACAGGTGTTCTCAGAATAAAGACTACCAAAGAATTTGGGGAATCAACCGTATCGAAGATTCTTGACCTTGTTGAGAATGCAAGTTCTAAGAAATCACGCTCAGAAAACTTTATATCGCGATTTGCTCATTTTTATACTCCGGCAGTATGTTATGGTGCTTTGATCCTTGCTGTTTTACCTCCGGTTGTCAGATTAATCATGGGGCTTCCGGCAGATTTTGGAGACTGGATATACAGAGCTCTTACATTTCTTGTTATAAGCTGTCCGTGTGCATTGGTTATAAGTATTCCACTTACATTCTTTGCAGGTATTGGCGGTGCAAGCCGGGCAGGAGTACTGGTGAAAGGTTCTAACTATCTTGAAGCGTTAGCAGGTGTGAAACATATAGTCTTCGATAAGACAGGAACTCTTACAAAAGGAATTTTCGAAGTGACCGGAATACATCACAGCACCAGAGAAAATGATGAACTTCTTGATATAGCTGCTCATGCTGAGAGTTATTCAAATCACCCGATTGCGAAAAGTATTCAGGCAGCTCATGGAAAGGATATAGATAAGAGCAGGGTTTCAGATGTAGAAGAGATTAGTGGCAAGGGTATTACAGCTAAAGTTGACGGCAGAAAAGTTGCAATCGGTAATGCTAAGCTTATGGAGTTATATTCTGTTGATTACAAAGAGTGTCATCATGTTGGAACAATTCTTCATATAGCTATAGATGATGAGTATGCCGGACATATAGTTATATCCGATGTGTTGAAGGACAATTCCAAGTCAGCAATTTCAAAGCTTAAGAAGATAGGAGTCGAACACACCGTAATGCTTACAGGTGATATCAAGAGTGTTGCGGATTATGTGGCAGGAGAGCTTGGAATATCTGAGGTTAAAAGTGAACTGCTTCCGGGAGATAAGGTGCTTAGAGTTGAAGAGATTTTACAGTCAAAACCTTCAAAAGAAAAACTTGCATTTGTCGGTGATGGAATAAATGATGCACCGGTGCTTTCGAGAGCTGATGTTGGTATTGCGATGGGAGCATTAGGCTCTGATGCAGCGATAGAAGCTGCTGATATAGTGCTTATGGATGATGATCCGTTAAAGATTGCCAAAGCTATCGGTATAGCTAAGAAATGTATGAGAATTGTGTATGAGAACATTTATTTTGCCATTGGAATTAAGCTTGTATGTCTTTTGCTTGGAGCACTAGGCGTTGCCAACATGTGGCTTGCGATATTTGCGGATGTGGGAGTTATGGTAATTGCGGTGCTTAATGCGATAAGAGCTTTGATGGTTAAGAATTTATGAAATTGAGGTTTGTACGCGAAACTCTTTTAGATTTTGTACGCATAGCAGTTTGTCTGATTTAGTTTTTATAAATGCGTGCGCTTGGATAAAAAGTTTTGTTTCTATGACTGTTTGTCCGAAAAAAGAGTTT
>CADBCZ010000127.1 GCA_902793335.1 uncultured Lachnospiraceae bacterium | reverse complement strand
AAAAAAGATGAATGACTGCTATAAATTATTCAAAATCAAATGCCCTGTTGAGATTCCATAATTTTATGTGGATAGAAAACAGGGTCGGGAACTAAAGATAAAGCAAAAGTGCAAGATAAGCCTGTTAAGCCAATAGACCCATTGTGGAAAATCAAGGAAGTCTGTAAGTGTGGACTAAGTGGAACTGTGCCAGATGAATCAAATATCAGACCAATGGATGCGGATGTACCTGAGATTTTGAAAATATTCGGAGCTAAAAAGGTAATAACATAGAATAGTTCTGGAAAACTGATTATTTGAATCTAAAGTGAAGATTTTCCTGAGTTACAGAAACCTATATTCTTCCTGTTATATAATATCTGCCGTTTACATCAATAGTATTTTCGGTCAGTTGTAGCGGTGAAAAATTTTAAAAATTTGGAAGACGTCAGAGGGTGAGAACAGTTGTAATTGCTGGTGTAGCTAAGATTGTAATTGTTTTGATTGCATGCTTTCAGTAGCTGTTTTCATTTCTACTTCCTTTGAAGTCATATAAGCTGATATTATTATGAGTATTACTTTAATTGTTGTAATATTAGCTTTCTTTTGTTTTAAGCTGATATTGATATTTTCTGACGTAAGCTGTTTTAAGTGCTGTAGAAGATTTAAAGATACGGATTCCAATATAGGAACTCTGGCTGTAGAATTTATTGCATTATTTGATTTGTTTCTGATTCATAGGGGTATCATATGATGCATTATATGATTTGTTTTTTGCTGAATTACTCATCATGATTTTATAATTAAGGCATTTCTTTCTGGAAACATCCGTTAATTTTGGGGGTGTTCTGAAAAACAGTATATTGCTGTAGTATGATTATTGAAAAAATTATCCATAGTTAAAATTCTTTGTGATATTACCCTGCTGTTTTAAGGAACTTTATCAAAACTGAAGGTGCTTTGAGTATCGCTGATTTTGTTTTAATCTCATTGTCGGGGTAGTCATGATATGTGTTTTCAAGTGTTCTGATATTAGAGAGCCTATAATGGTTATTATAGGAACTATCCTTTATATACTGGCTTTTCTGATTCTGATTATGAAATATAGGAACTTGAAATCCTTGTTATAGGAACTGTTACAAGACATCCATTTTTGTATGCTCCAGTTCCGGTTATTATTCCGACAGATATATCTATTAAGATTTATATGTGAGATTGAAAGGATTGGTGAGAATAATGAATAAGCGTTCAAGGTGCATTGATGAGGATACATTCAAGCTGATAGTCAGTACGATAAGGACAGGCTTTACAGATAATGATGGAGTAGTCAGACAGCCGAATGAGAGAATAGCCACAGTTCTTACGATAGAATACAATCTGGGTATCCGTATTGGTGATGTGTTGGAACTTCGTATGTGCAATCTTGTGAAAGATGGCAAGAGGTACTGCTTTGATATCACAGAGCAGAAGACTGGCAAGCATAGAGGATATACCATACCGATAGATGTGTATCTCTTTATTCAAGAATACGCCAATGCTCATAATATTCTTCCGACACAGAAGCTCTTTCCAATATCGGAGCGAGTGGTATCAAAGCTTCTTAAGATAACCTGTGAGTATTTGGGACTTGATGGAATCGGTACACATTCTTTTCGTAAGGCATTTGCAACGAATGCTTACATCAATAGCGATTATAATATCGAACTTGTCAGAAACCTCCTGCAGCATTCCAGTCTGGATACTACACAGAAATATATCGGTATCGGCACTAAGGAGATGGAAGAGGTCATTTTGAAGAGTGTGTGTCTTGGGTAAATATCGGTGTTGGTGGCAGAAGGTTCTTTGATAATTTTACAAGTGCATGATAATCGTTTATGTAATATCGAATTGAAAATATAAGATAAAGAGAAAAGGCTGTAGGCTACTTGTTGTATGACAGGTAACTACAGCTTTTTCTTTTCTCTGGGGGTAGGCTGTTTTGGGTGATGTGTCGGCATCCTGCAAATATTTTGAAAAAAGTGCTTGACACGCCCTTGTATCTGCTCTGTTTCTCTTAACCTGTCGAATTACTCCATTCCTGTCTGTAATCGTCAAATTTGGGCGTCTGAATCGCTCACAAAGTGCATGAAATAAGGCTTCTGTGAGGCATGTGTGAAAATAGTCGTTTGCTATAATTGAACTATGGAAAATAATTATTTTTTTATGTGTGATTTTATGCGGAAATGACTTGAATAGTGGTTTCGGTAGAGTTAACATCACACACAATCTTTGGAGCAGTTCGTAAGCCTTCAAGGATTGCCCATATTCATGTATGGGTCATTTGCTCCTGTTAAAGTCAGCGGTATTGTCTGTATCAATACTATGAGTCTGACCAGAAATGTACGAATATTCCACCCTTGTCGGTTGGGTTGCTATGCATAATTCCCAAACACGATTTAACAGTTGAGGCTTTCGATGTTTTGATTAAGGAGGTGTTTCTTTTTATGAGATTACAAGATTATGTATTTGTAGGTATTGACCTGCACAAGCTGACTCATACAGCTGCTATTATTGATAGTAGTGGTCGTGAGTTAGGTAATATAACATTTGATAATGTTCCATTGGATTTTTCAAAACTGGAACGCAAGGTAAAGAAGTGCATTCAAAAGATGAAGCTGTCACAAGGGGTAGAGGTTGAAGCCTTTTATTGTCTTGAGAATGCTTATGGCTATGGTAGAGCATTGGCTGTATGGCTGATAGATAAGGGTTGTATAGTTAAAGATGTCAATCCTGCATTGTCTAATCGACAAGCAAAGCACAGAGCTATGTATCGCAAGTCAGATGAAGATGATGCGAGAGCTATCGCCATGGCAGGAATCCATGAATTCAACAAACTTCCAGATGCCTGTCCGCTTGATGAATACTGGAGTATTCAACAGTTGGTGCATCGCAGAGATACGATAATGAACCAGAGAGTGCGACTGGTTAATCAGTTGCATGAACAGTTGCATAGAGCTTATCCTTATTACAAGGAGTTCTTTCAAGATATATCCAGACCGACAGCACTTCATTTCTTCGAGACGTATCCATCTAGGAAGTATCTTGTAGGAGGCTTTTACCTGTCAGTCATAATAAGTGTTCTACTAAGGTATGCCAGAATATCTATGATATAGTTTCGGCAGATACATCGAAGTTGTGCGAGTATCAGGATTCAAGAGACATAGTTACAAGGGGTATATTATCTGATATACAGCATTCGGATAAGATGCTTGCAGAGATTGATTCAGAGCTTGAAAGACTATATAAGGAGCTTGGACTTACACTTGCAACAATGCCAGGTATGAAGATAATCATGTCCATGAAACTTATAGCTGAGATTGGCGATATAAGAAGGTTTAAGAGTTCAGAGAAGTTAGCTCAGTATGCAGGTATCGCACCAACGCCTTATGGTTCGGCAGGTAAGAATAAGGATTATGCCACCAAGCAAGGTAATCGCAGACTGCAAGCGACCATTTACTATCTGGCGGTACAGCAGATACAAATATCTCCGAGTGGTAAGCCGAGGAATCCATATTTTAGAAACTATTATGAGCAGAAGCTGTTGGAAGGTAAGAATCCGAAGCAGGCTCTGATATGTATATCAAGAAAACTGGTTAAGGTCATATATTCTATGCTTAAGAATAAGACATCTTATGCGATGCCAGAAGTTCTTGAAAGTAAGGAAGATAAGGTATCAGATTCCTGTGATGTAACGAAAGAAGCATCGTAGGAATAAGAGGTTAGTTAAAGTTTTTGAAGTATTTGTTCTTGAAATATAGCAAGAACAGAAATGCTGTGGTAAAATGGCAGTGGCTGAAAGTATTACAGAGACAGGAGGTGGCTGTCATCAAGAATAATAGAATATTGAAGTGTCTGCTGATGATGGTCATCGGTCTGCTTCTGGTACTCAATTTTTCGATAGGGGTATCAGCAAGCAGTGGTTATGATAGGCAAGAGGTAGATGCTTGCATAACCATAAGTCAAAGACTCTCTGTCAAGAGTGGTAGTAAGACTAATACAAAACCATATACTAACAGTAGACCTTCATTTAGAAAAGGTGTTGTGGAGCAAGTATGGGAGAATGCTAAAGGCCCTGATGGATTGGTTAGAGATCCAAATACTGGTGAGGTTATTAATTGGACACCAGGAGAATCTAGAAAAGGGGTATGGGATATGGGACACATTCCAGAAGCAAAATATTCAAAAAGGCATGAAGCATATATGAATGGAAAATTGACAACAAAAGAATTTGTGGATTGGTATAATGATCCCAATGCCATTCAGTTAAGCATCATTTCAGTGGTTTTCTGTCATAGAGAGCCACTGTTTTTTATGCCTAAAAACTTTAAAAATATTACAAAAAACAGTT
>CADBCZ010000126.1 GCA_902793335.1 uncultured Lachnospiraceae bacterium | reverse complement strand
ATTGAAAAGATTGAGGGTGATATCGAGATCAGGCATGTGACTTTCCGTTATGGGAATAGAAAACCTGCACTTAATGATATCAGTTTCACAATACCTAAGGGTAAGAAGGTTGCATTAGTTGGTTCAAGTGGAAGTGGTAAGACTACCATGGCAAAGCTTCTGTTAAAGTACTATGAACCGGAACAGGGAGAGATATTAATTGATGGAGTTGATATCAATGAGATCAGTAATAAATCGCTTAGAAAAGCTGTCTCTTACGTAGAAAAGCTGTCTCTTACGTTCCGCAGACAATTGAATTATTTTCAAAGAGTATCTACGATAACATTCGTGTGAGTCGTATGAGTGCAACTTTGGAAGAAGTCAAGGAAGCGGCAAAGGCTGCGGATGCACATGATTTTATCAAGAAACTTCCGATGCAGTATTATACGTTCTTGGAAGAAGCGGGAAATGGTCTTTCAGGAGGAGAAAAGCAGAGGATTGCACTTGCAAGAGCTTTCCTTAAAAAGAACGAATTCTATATACTGGATGAGAGCACTAGTAATCTGGACTTTGCAACAGAGAATATCATATTCGATATGATATATAATAAATTGAAGAAAAAAAGTATGCTGATTGTTGCGCACAGACTTGCAACAGTAAAGAACTGTGATGTGATTATTGTAATGGATCATGGTGAGATTGCAGAGCAGGGAACCCACGAAGAATTAATTTTACTAAAAGGTAAGTATTATGAATTGTGGGAGATGCAGCAGGGCAACTTCAAGGTGAGGGAAGAAGTGGAGGAAATACCGCTTATTCCTCAGAATACGTTTGATGAAGATGAGTTGTCATACACATGATTGTTTTACAAGCGTGTGAGTGATAGCTGAATAAGACACTATCTGGAATTTGAACGATCTTGAAATTATCAATAATAATGATGTTAGCTTGAGTTGACATATAAGAAACAATGCGCAAAGTTTCAGAAAAAAATTATAAAACAAAGGAGGGCACTAAACAATGGAAATGTGCTCTGATGGGGCATTAGTAATGCCAAGTAACTACGCTGTAATGAGCGAAGATGAGATGACTTATGTTGAGGGAGGAAGTGTTTCATTAAAAATGAAAACAGATTATCTTAAGAAATCAAATTGTAAGAGTAAAGCGAAATCATTGAAAAAAAATAATAAGGTAAAGGATATGAGTGAGACTGCGATTGCTCAAGAAATATATGCTCATGCAAAAATGTTTTTTTCAGCTGCACTATGCAAAAAATTAGGTGTGGATGTTGGCATAATAAATGAGGTGATTGATCATGCAGGAGTGATTGATATAGATGATGGTGGTGACACAGCTGCAAGAAGAGCTGTATATACTCTTATATGGTATGGAAATATATGATAATCAATATTAAAGATTATAAGAGGTGATTTTGACATTATTTTAATTAAATTTATTTAATTATTGCTGATTTGGAGGACATTATTTTATGGATAAGAAAAAAGTTGCAATTATATGTGTGATCATATTTGTTGTTGCATCGTTTAGCATTTTTTGGACAAAAGACACAACGATTACAGATGTTGAAAAATATAGACAATGGGATGATTCTGGTATACAGGGAGGCTTAGAAATATTCCCTGAGTTTATTTCTAAACCTGATAATACAGAGTATTATTATAATTTATCAAAAGGATTATTTGACAATGGAATACAGATATATTTAAAAAGCACATTAGATAAAGAGGAATTTGAGAAAGAGGTTGAAAGGCTGAGCAAAGTAACGAATCAGTACGAGGGAAAAAAACAGAAGATTGAATACAAGACAAAAGGTTTTAATTATCCGGCATATGTTAGTATTTATAATTTTGATTCGGAATATGAATATGCTTTGGTAGATGAAAAAAATTTGACTATTAGCTATATTTATTTGCAATATATAGATGATAAGGAAATAATGTTTGATAAAACAGAAATGCCTAATGATTACAGAGAGGGAAAAGATTCATTTAATATATATGCATATCAATTGGAAGATGAATCTGGATGGTACATTAATAACAAGAATAATGTTAAATAACAATTTTGGGAATATAGTGTTAAAATTGCAAAAATAAGTTCGTTATCATAAATATTTATATGATGTTAACTTAAGCTGACATATAAGAAACAATGCGCAAAGTTTCAGAAAAATTTATTAAACAAAGGAGGGCACAAAACAATGGAAATGTGCTACGATGGGGCATTAGTAATGCCAAGTAACTACGCTGTAATGAGCGAAGATGAGATGATGTATGTGGATGGTGGAATTACCATTGAAGCTGTATGTAGCATTATTGGAGCAGCTATAGCTTTAGGTGGCGCATCATACGCAGCTGGTCAAGCGGTAGGAGAAAGACTCTATTATAAAGGAATTAATACAAGTAAAAAATGGGCAAAATACAAATGGCAAGCTAGAGTAGCTGCTATTGCTGCTGGTGGTAATGTATATGGTCCGATTTTTATAATAGGTTTAGAGAATAAGTTATATAGTAAGATGAAGTAGATTATAGTTTATTCTGCTAGTATATTATAAATGATTTCTGATTTTTTTTAAGAGGTGGATAGCTGATATGCAATTAATTAAAATAATGTATTATATAAATATTGCTTTATTAATAATCGAAACAATCATAATTTATATTTACAATGGAGATACTCAGTGGTTATGTGTTATGTTAATGGCTATTATAGTTGAACTTATTTCTGTAAGTGCACATGCAAATAGAAAACACGATTAGTTGATAATCTCTCCTCCGAAAAAATCTAGATATTATCAAACAAAGGAGGGGTATCATAAGAGATTGCCCCCTCCCCCGAGAACCCTGGGATTTCAATAATTTTATTGAGTAATAAAGAAGCAAAAAAGTTGTTGATGCGGGTACCCCGGCTACATGTCTAACAGGTTTAATATTGAATGTAGGTCCGGTAGTTGCTACTGCCGTGAAAAAATGCGCATGGACAATTGGTAAAATAAAGGTAACGGGGTAAAAAATAATTGTTGATATCTCATGTCCAATTGCACCATATGTGTTGATGAAATCTCGATAGAATAATATATGATAATTATTATTTATAGAGAGATATTCAGGATTAAACTAAATTTCATTTTATAACGATAAGAAACTAGGCTGAATCATATAATGGTTTAGCTCTAGCTTCTTGTTTAAAATAAGAATGATTGTTTGGCGAAAACTAATAATGTTAGGCGTTGGTAATAGAGGCTGCAAGTTAAAAGCATGTTCATTTTTATAAGTATAATGCATAGACTGATTAGAAAATATGAATAAATCTAAAAACAAACTGGTATTATCGAATGACCATCCTAGCCTAAAAAGAAGAATTCATAAATTGAAGTGATTAGTTTGTGAAAAGTATGAAGAAAGTAGAATATAAATTGATTTGATGGAGATAAAAATGTCTAAATTACAATACAATCCTAATAAAATTTTAAAACTACAAAACGTTCTGGTTGGAAAGATGAACCTAGAAGAAGAGAATGTGGAATTAAATTTAATAATTGAAAAAATGCAATCCTATATCAAGTTGAAAGGTGCTACACAGATAGGTCCACTTATTCAGCAGACAAAACCATTTGTTAATGATGCAGAAGAAATGGAT
>CADBCZ010000125.1 GCA_902793335.1 uncultured Lachnospiraceae bacterium | reverse complement strand
AAATCCATTCTTTCCGTAATAATCGTCTGCATTTATAACGGCAAACGGAGAATCTATGAGATTCTTGCAAGCAAGAACAGCATGTCCTGTACCCCAAGGCTTGGTTCTGTCTTCAACAGTTACCGGAGCGTCCGACAACTCCTGAAATGCATAGGCAATCTCAACACCAAGAGGCTTTACTATTTTCTCAATTCTGTCACCGATTACAGAACGGAAATCATCCTCAATGTCATGGCGAATAATAAATATAATCTTTTTAAATCCGGCAGCAATCGCATCATGAATGCTATAGTCAATAATGATATGACCGCCATCATCTACAGGTTCAAGCTGTTTTATCCCACCACCAAACCGTGAACCTATTCCCGCTGCTAGTATTACAAGTGTTTTTTTCATCAATACCCTTCTCCTTTAAATTTACTAAACTTTAGTTTTTGACAAATTCTAACACGAGTTTTCCTTACTGTCAATTTTTATCAGAACTATTCTATATAAAAAAAGCGAACAACCATACCACTCACAATGATATGATCATCCGCTTTTCATTAATCACTATTCAATTTAACTCAACGTCTACTTCTTCACCTTCATCTTACGCTTAATACCATCAACCTTAATCGTCAGTGTAGTGTTTCCTTTCTTTAATGCCTTTATCTTTAACACATTAGGCTTTTTAGTAGTAGAAACCTTGAGAATCTTCTTATTTCCAACCTTGTATATCACCTTACCATTAGGCACAGCTGCAACCTTAAGATTGTATGATTGATTTTTATTCAGCTTAACCGAACTTCCGGTAACGTTCTTATATGCTGATTTCTTACCTTTAACGGCAAGTCCAATCGATGCCTTCCTAACAACAACCTTACAAATAGCTTCTGCACCACCGCATGTAGCAGTAATATTAACTGTTCCGGTTTTCTTAACAGTTACCTTTCCGGATTTAGAAACCGAAGCAACACTTGTATCCGACGAACTCCATTTAACCGGAAGTGTACTTCCTATAACCTTCGCAGAAAACTGTGCTTTATTGTATTTCTTTGTGTATAAGGTTATCTCGGATATTGACACATTATCACCATCTATTATTTCAGTTGATGATACTCCATCAGGCATTTCATAATCAGCAGAAAGAAGAATTGTTATCTTTTCATACATAGCCTCAATTGTCATATCTGAAACTATACCATCTGCCTTTGCGCTCCATCCTGTAAATGTATATCCTACCTTTATAGGTTCTACCATCTTCACCGTATACTACTGTAATATCACTGACACTATTTCCACCTGTTGAGTCAAACGAAAACTCTGTCTTTACAGGTGCCCATCCGGCATAAACAGTAATATCATTTGCCGGCATAGTTTTAAACTCATATATTTTTGAAAGTTTTCTGTCAGAATACCATCCGATAAATGTATAACCATCCTTAACAGGAATCTGCTTATCTTTTATATTTGATATATCACTGCCGTATTTAACAGACATATCCTTAATAGTATCTCCGCCATTAGTTACAAAATGAATATTATAGCTATTAACATTCCATTTTGCATAAACCTTCACATCACAAAGTTCACGGTGACAGGCACCAATGTGGTCAACTTAAGGCTGAAAGCCTGTATTTATAAGGCTTTGTAGCTTTTTTATTTTTGTATAAAAATGGATCTTTTTTATAAAAACACTTGACATAGGCCTCCAAAAATGCGGCCGCTTCGCGGCCTATTAATTAAGGAGTATCCCGTGGCCACGGGATACCTAAATTACATTTTTGGAGGTGCTCCTATGAAAAAGACCGAAATTTGCAAAACAATTATTAGTTCCATCAAAAACTATATCAATTCACCTGAATGTCTTGCTGCTCATCGATCTCCCAACCATTTTATCAGAAATCGTATTCTTTCTCTACAACAAGTTGTAATCTATCTTCTATATTCTTCCAAGGCTTCAATGTTTCAAAACCTTGCATCGATCATTGATGACCTTGGAAATGACTCGTTTCCTGTTGTTTCTAAACAAGCAGTTTCAAAAGCCAGAAAAGGCATTCGTCCTTCTCTTTTTCAGGAACTTTTCAATCTTTCTATTGATATCTATTATAAAAACATTGGCAAAAGAAAGATCTGGCATGGCAAACATATTTTTGCAGTGGATGGATCTAAAGTCCAGTTACCCAATTCAAAATCCAATTTTAAAGAATTCGGCGAAATGTTCAGTGCCCACAATCATGACAGAAAGTTCTCCATGACTCTTGCTTCAATGGTTTACGATGTTCTTGAAGACTATATTATACACGCTTCTATTAATCCTTATCTCGCATCTGAAAGACAGGCTGCTGTCAATCACCTTAAAACCATTGAGAATCTTGGAATTTACAATAACTCCATTATTATTTTCGATCGTGGTTATTATGCTGAATGGCTATTCCGTTATTGTGTTTCACATTCTCATCCATGCGTTATGAGGCTCAAAGAAAAAATCAAAATCTCAAGAGCTTCACACGGTGATACCATAACAATTCTTCCGAGTAATCCTAAGGAAGGAACGGAAGACATTCGTATACGCGTCATTGCAGTTCCTCTTGAAAGTGGTGAAACAGAATATCTTGCTACTAATATATTTGATGAAGATTACACTACTGATATGTTTAAGGAACTGTACTTTTTGCGCTGGCCTATCGTATCAAAATATTACGAACTCAAATATCGTGTATACCTCGAAGAATTCAATGGTGCCACGAGCAATTCCATTAAACAGGAATTCTTCATCAATCTGCTAATATCCAATCTTTCCGCCCTAATAAAAAATGATGCGGATGAAACTATTGATAAAACAGCAAATGCTACAAACAAATATAGATATCAAGCAAACCGTACGTTTATCATTGGACGTATAAAAAAAATATTTCCCAAAATTCTTGCAGGTGTATGTGATCTTTCATCTATAGATCAAATATTTAATGACGCTTTAAAAAGGAAATCGCAGATCCAACCCGGCAGAAAACAGAAACGTCCACGTATCGAAAGAAAACGTAAACACTTCAGGAACAATAAAGCAACTGTATAATTAAGATATTACTGACTTAATTTAAACATTCTTAATGAATGGTTTATTAAGTGCGCTCATTTTCTTATATACATTAGTAAACAATTACTAAGTATCTCTTCTTATATAAGAAATTGCATGTCTGGATACTTGACATATACATATTATATCAGGTATATCTATCTTAAGTTGACGCTATTTTGACCACATTGGTGACAGGCACCAATGTGTTACCAGAAATGTCCGCGGTGACAGGCAACAATATCCTTAACGTCGATAAGTACTATGTCTCAAAATCAATATACCGCTCTGATTCCGACTGCAGCGGAATATGCTTCATCCCTGA
>CADBCZ010000124.1 GCA_902793335.1 uncultured Lachnospiraceae bacterium | reverse complement strand
AGGTAAGTGAAAATTCTGACATGGCAAAATCCTGGGCAACTTTTTGTTGCTCAGGCACTTATAAATAATGTTAAACTATAGTGTTGCGGAATTAAGGTGAAAATAGAATTATTCACGGATATGCTTGTTTTTTATTTGGATGGTTGGGGCTTCCTTGTAGTATATGGAATTTAGTTTGGTGCCTTAATCCTATCTACTTGTTGTCTATGATATCATTCTTATTACGAAAAGGGAAAAGGTCTCAGAATATTGCAATGAGTATGTGTGGATGTACAGTAGTTGTAGGTCTGTCATTCTACTTCTGCGATCATGCATGTGTGGATGAGAGTGGTTCGAAGTATGAGCTCGGGAAACTTTTTATTGGTTACTATTTATGGGTGTTGAGTTTTTTGATATTATTATCTGATATGCTTTTATTACTTATATATAATAGGGATGTCACGGGGCATCTGTGTCATAAATCAAAGAAAATATGAACCTGTTACTTAACGTATCTTTTGGCATTTTGATTCTTATGCCACAAGGATGGATAATTATGATTCTAATAATGATGTTAGAATCCATCATTGCATCAGAGTTGTTGTGTAAACGTATACTCGAAGGGCGAATTACAGCCACAGTCTTTTGGGCTAATATTATTAGCGGATTGTTTGGCATTATCATTACACTGATGCTTAATGGCGGATGGTGGTTGGTAGTGTGGTTTCCCTGGGTTAGCAGTCACGAGGTTGATTTTTCAATCCCGTTTGCACTCACAAGTTTTATTATATACTACTTTGTTGCTTTTGTCTTGTCAGTTGTAATAGAGTTATTGATAAATTACTCTATGCTAGGTAAAATCTATCCTACAAAGAAAATAATTAGAACCGCACTATTAGCTAATCTTGCAAGCTACCTTTTGGGAAGTATCATAATATATTCACTTGGTTTCTTTTAAGATGAAAAAGATATTTGCTGTATTATTGTTTTTGATAGTTACTTCTTGTATTTACAAGAACGTTTATCATCTTGAAGAAGATGATTTGAAGTGGATAAATGTGTATCCTGTAGGTGATACTGTGAAATTAAATACAACTAAAGGATGTGACCTTTTGTGTATGACTAAAAAAGAAGTATTTGATAAGAAAAGCCACTTTATTGAAAACGAAGGTCAAGAGATGTTGGGAGACTATAATGCCATAGCTTATTATGAAGGCTTTTTAATTCATAATTCAACAACACATACAATATGGATTTCTATTACCAAGAACTCACATAATGGAATATATGCCAGCTTCCATATGGGAGGGATGTATTGCTTCGACATTGAAAAAGATTCTAGAAATTTGAATGAAGATGGTACTTCAATAAAAGATACTGTGGTTATAGATAATAAGAATTCTAAATTTGGCAATAAAGGCCCTTGTACCGATGACTTTGAGTATGTTAAATGGAGCAAGAATGAAGGCCTAATTGAATACCGATTACGAGACGGAACTGTATATTCTAAATAAATATGTGGCGAATTATTTCATTAATTGTTATCTTAACGAGCTAGGACTGTCCCCTGACATCTAGGGGAAAGTCATTAACTAAAAAATAGAAATAGTATGAAAGAAATTATAAAAGCATTATCAAAGGATGTAATTGTCGGATTACGCACAATTGATGATTCTTACGACAATATTTACTATGGAAAGATTATCAAATATAAAGATAATCTATTGGATTTTTTGGCTTATGACGACAAGGGCGAAGAAAATACAATTATACAAGTTGGAACTTCAGATATTGTCAGTTTTGACACAAATAGTGCTAATACTGATTATCTCACAAAGGTAATCAACAACAAGGATAAGTTCACGACAAAAAAAGAGGGAACTATCACTGGAAGTAAAGTTAGCGAACATTTGCATTACTTATGGGTAAATGAAATTCCAGCATTATATCATACTATTGTAAAAGACGAATTTTATGCATATCTTATAGGATATAATGAGAATACTATTATTCTACGCTCATTTAATCCATATTATAATATTGATAATGGTATTATATGTTTCCCGATAGACACAATTGAGAAAATCTGTGTTTACAAACCAGAATTGAACATATACCCTTATCTCTACGAAAATCGCATAGAAATCGCTAAATATCACTTAGAATCAACTGACATTCGTAGTGATTTCTTCCATAGAACTATGAATAAAAAGATACTTGTTGATGTGCAAAACTCGACAGATATTAAAAACGAAGAGGCAATAGTTGGTTATGTTGAATCAATAATAAATGATAGAATATGCTTTAGAAAAATTAATGATGATGGCATAGAATGTGGTCAAGAAGAATACGATATTAAAGATATTGTGACCTTCGGGTGTGGTGGTTCATATTTAGATAGGATTGGGTTGCTTTATACAAATGAGATATCAAAGAGCGCAAAGGAAGATATTATCATAATAAGCGATTCTAATAAGTTGAAATCTATACTTTTTGACGCAAAAGAAAAAGGAACTATTGTTTCCTTAATTTCTGATGAAACCGAAAACGAATATATAGAATCTACGGGATTTCTTATAGATATTAAGAAAGATTGGATTCATCTTAACCTAGAATCAAAGATTTCAGCAAACTCAGGGAAAATGGTATTACAGAATTACTCGTAAAAGCAATATTAGAAAAGCAGAAGCCTTCTATATAATTTGTGATTTCGGTTAACCTTTTACATTTGTGTATGTCACGGTCCCCTGGCAGCCCCTGTGCAAAAAGCATGGTAGAGATTGGTATTTTCTCGCATAATTATTTGGCGGAATGGAAATAAGTATTTACCTTTGCAGAAAGAATTGATAAACCTACCAGAATTGTATGTCAAGAACAAAAACTATTTATAAGGTATTGGGGCTTTTAGCATTGCTTGCTTTCATAGTAGCATGCTCAGAGGGTTCTCATCATGATGTTCCCAAAGACGGAGTCATTAGGGTTACCAATGAATTCTCTATCAAATTATTAAAACAACTGGCTGCTCAAAACGAAGATAAGGATATCATGTTCTCGCCGCTTGGAATAGTTTATTCCCTCGAAATTATGAGCAATGGAGCCGATGGCGAGACTAAGCAGTTGATACAGCAGACTCTAGGATTGGATAGCTTCCAGTTATATGATGTGAATGCTGTTAGTAGTATGATGATGGCAACACATGGTATGGGTGGAATCGACAAAAAGACTAGAGCTAATAAGGCAACCCTAAACACATCAAATTTGTTTCGCTATAACAATAATCACAATATAAAACAAGACTTTCTTCAAACTATAAGTCGTGATTATTCTGCCAAATGCCAACCAGTAGAAGGTTTTGGAAGCAGAGCTGCAGAGCTTGTAAACACTCTGATATTCAATGGCGCATGGAAAGAAGGATTCTGGACTGACCACACCAAGCCCGATACATTCCATGTTTCTAAAGATAAATATACGATTGTAGACATGATGTACCTATCTGACAAACAGGAGCATCTCAGATATACTCAGAATGCCGATTATTCCATCCTCAGCATGCCTTATATAGGTTCCTTCAGCATGGATGTTCTATTGCCTTACGAGGACAGAACTGTGGAAGACGTACTGAATGGGCTAACGATGGAGAAATACAATAACAGCATTAAGACTCTTATGGAATATGGTGTTATAGAGGTTAGCTTCCCCAAATTCAGATCAAAATCACAGATTGATTTTAATCCTGTTCTTAAAGCTATGGGGCTAGCAGCTATCTTTACTGACCGCGCAAACTTTAGTTTGATTGACGATGAGCCCATTACGCTAGATAACATTAAGCAAGATATAGAATTCGATCTAGATGAAGAAGGCACTCACGTAGAGACTGTTACTACTTCTGCACTAATCACTGTGGGAGAGTCTGCTAATCCTGATAAAGTCGTTTTTCGTGCCAATCGCCCCTTCATCTACTTCATCCGCGACGGCTTTGGCACAATCTGCTTTGCAGGGGTATATCGCGGGGGTAAGTGATAATAATAACAAAAATACAGATAAGAACTTGCAAGTTTCAAAAATACTTTTTATCTTTGCACACAGATAATTATAAAAACAAGATGAATCATGACATTTCTCAATCAGTTTCACAAGGAAGTAACGGAGCGCAAGATGAGAAAAATAGCCGCATCGCAGCAATCGCCAATGAGCTCGAGCGACTTTGCTCAATACATGAAGCGCAATTTGGAAATAGCCAGCAAAATGTAAGTCGTTTAGACGCAGAGCAGCGTGCTGCAGAACAGATGGCCAAAAGCCAAGGTTATTGGATTCCGATGATGGATGTCTTTAACCTTGGAGTTCCAGGTCCAAGCGGCAATGAAAACGACACTTATGTTGGTGAGAAAGTCATATACAAAGTAAACAATCTGCTTAATAGTGGAAGTATTGTAGCTTTATTGCACAAGATCCTTATGCACAATGCAATATTCCCAGACACAGCTTATTCTTTTTATGGTTTTGCAGGGTTTGACGGACGTACAGTCCAGCCTGTCATAGTGCAACCTAGAATTGCCAATGCCCATCCTGCCACAAAGATAATGATTGACACCTATATGGCAGCTTTGGGATTTGAAAAGACCAATGAGGATGGGCGGTTCAAGAACAATAGATATGAAATATGGGATCTGGTTCCACGAAATGTTCTAGTTGATGACGAAGGTGATATTTTCGTAATTGATGCGGAGATAAAGCTATTGGGATAATAATCCTATGCATAAAATATAAACCTGCCAGAATTATATGTCAAGAGGTAAATCTATTTATAAAGTTTTGGGGCTTTGGGCTTTGATTGTTATCTTGACGGGATGTGCCGCCGAGAAGGAGCCTTTGATTATATCTCCGTTATCTTATGATAAACTGACAGAACCTACGATGCCGGAATATCCAGGTGGATTCGAAAAAATGTTTGAGTTTATAGCAAATAACCTACGCTGGCCAGGTGATGACGATTCATGCATACAAGGACGTGTGGTAGTATCTTTTATAGTGGAGAAGGATGGTAATCTGACTGATGTGAAGGTCGTAAAGAGTTTAGATCCAGCATTCGACAAGGAAGCTGTTCGTGTAGTTAAGTCTATGCCTAAGTGGGAACCAGGAATGTGGAATGGTAAACCTGCCAGAGTAAAATATTGTATACCAATTCGTTTCCGCTTAGCACAAAATAATTAAAAAAGAAATGTTCCTTATCAATGATAAAAAAGAAATTGTGAAACATTATAAACTAATATATGTAATTTTATTCATAATATGCTTGATGGCATATATATCATCTTGCTTCCTGCCATGTTATTCTACAGAGCATGAAACAGTTAAGGGATATTATTGTTTGTTGGGTGGATGGTTTTGTTTATTTGTTGATTTTTGGCTATTCTTGATATGGTGCTCAAATATTCTTTTCTTTTGTTCGTTGGTTGCCGTAATCAAGCATAATATAATATGTGTTTGGCTGTCTTTGGTTTCTGTTGTGTGTTCTGTATCTATGTTATTTCACAGATATATAATATATGACATAACAGTTCCTATCACAAATTTCCATATAGGTTATTTCCTATGGTGTGCAAGCTATTTGTTACTATTAATAATATGCATATTTGGAATAATTGGAAATAGAAAGAATCACAGAGGTAGTCCGGATTAAAAAATAATGTGACGGAGGTGATCAATTCTCATTTTTCTCGCATAAATATTTGGCGGAATGAAGAAATGTGTGTACCTTTGCAGAATGCATTAGAATTAATCAATTATGAAACAGGATCAGATTGTAATCTATCAGACAGAGGACGGCAAAACTCAAATCGACGTACGATTGGAGAATGAGACAGTTTGGCTCACTCAGACTCAGATGGCTCAGCTTTTTAAGTCATCTCGTACTAACGTGTTGGAACATATACAACACATTTATGAAGATGAGGGGTTAATCGTGCTATTATAATGTATAATCTTGATATGATAATCTCTGTGGGTTATCGTGTTAACTCTAAACGAGGTGTAAAATTCCGTCAATGGGCTAATAAAGTTATCAAGGATTATCTGATTAAAGGCTATGCCGTCAATGAGCGCATACGCCATGAGCAAATTGGAGAGCTGCGTCAGTTAGTTAGTATGCTTGGACGTACCCTGCAAAATCAGGAAGTAATCTCTAATGATGAGACCACAGCACTGTTCGAAGTAGTGACGGATTATACCTACGCTCTTGATACACTCGACAACTACGATTATGAGCGTCTTTCTATCGAAAAGACCACAAAGGAAGAGCCATTCCATGCCACCTACGAGAACGCTATGGAGGCTATTGATGGTCTTCGCGAGAAGTTTGGTGGTTCTGTATTGTTTGGTAATGAGAAAGACGATTCGTTCAAGAGTAGTATCGGCCAAATATATCAGACATTTGGTGGCGAGGAGCTTTATCCAAGTGTAGAGGAGAAGACGTGATGGTAAAAGTGGTAGTAAACCTCATCAATCAAAAGAATTAGCTACTAAAGCTTCTTAATTTTCAGGCAGCGGAGCGTGAGGTCGTCGTTTGGCTCGGCTCCGAGCAAGTGATCTATTTTCATTTTTCTCGCATAAATATTTGGCGGAATGAAGAATTGTGTGTACTTTTGCAATATATTTAAAGAACTTATAATAACCCTATAACAGTATGAATAGACTATTTGTATTTCTTCTGGCGTGCGTTATCGCACAGTTCTCCTACGGCCAAAAGGAACTTACGATTAAAGAAATGGAGGACTCTATGGCGCTTGGAAATCTGAATGTTCAGGTTGATCTGGCCACAGAATACATCATAGGCGAAAGGGTAGAGAAAAATCACGCTAAGGCTTACTCGATGATACGTGATGCAGCCGATAAGGGCAACCGATACGGCCAGTTAATGCTTGGCATGTGCTACGAAGATGGCATGGGGGTTGATAGGAATCTGGGCGAAGCGTTCAATTGGTATAAGCGTTCGGCTGATCAGGGGAATGTTATGGCGCAATTCAAGACGAGTCTATTCTATGAGCAAGGTGTTGTGGTAAATCGCGACCTGAAAAAGGCCTTTGAGTGGATATCGAAATCGGCACAGCGCTATCCATTAGCAAAGTTATCGCTGGCAAAATACTGTTTTAATGGATGGGGCACAGAGCCCGACAGAGCCAAGGCTAAACTAATCCTAGATAGTCTTAAGGTGGATGAAGAACTAGGCACACAAGTCTCTCAATATTGTGACATCATAGAGCGTGGCGATACCATGACGGCCTATGAATTTCAGTTCCGATGGATTCCCAGCATGCTTTTTGAGTGGGAAAAGGGTAACGTGGAAGATGCTCAACTTACTGATATTACCGACTGGCAGTTGAATTTAGGTAGTATGTTTATCAGCCACTATGAGTGGGATTGGTCAGCAATCTCAGCACAAGTGTATTCGCAACCTAACAATATCGATATTATTGTTTACAGAATGCCCGAACCCGAGACGTTTCCACTTTGCAGATATGTGGCT
>CADBCZ010000123.1 GCA_902793335.1 uncultured Lachnospiraceae bacterium | reverse complement strand
TCTTGAAACTGTTAAATGTATTCATTTTTGGTTTATTCAGATTAATATTGTTCGTGATGATACTTCTTTACACTGGGATAAAGAAGAAATGGATTTTGTTGGTAATAAAAAATATATTTATATTTTTAAGCGTAATAATGAACTTTTTAATTGTTATGATACTTTTGCTACTATTAAAATAGATAAAAACATTAATACAAATAATCTCTTTTCTCCTGCGACGGCACCGCCACCGTCGCAGGAAAAAAGAGGTTTCATATTTAATAGAAAGGGATGAATATGAAAATAAATGTAATACAAAAAAAACAATTAGAAAACATAATTGATCATCAAATTAATAAAGGTTTTAGATTAGAAAAAACCGGAAAACATAAGAAAGGCAAAAAATGAATATCAGAGTAAATATTGTTAAAGTTAAATACAAATTTGACGATAATGAAATCTATGGTGTTGAATTACGATTCGCACCAAAAGTAAAAAAATTCTTGTCAATGAATAAAGACACAAAAGATCTTTTAGATCTAGTGGGTAATGGGCTTTCTAAATGGTATCAATACGCTGATTTTGGTGATGATATCACTTTGTCTGTTTCATTGCCTGATGATCCTTCTGTTAAGGTTGTTGCTGCTAATCAAGTAGCAACTGAAGAAAATAAAGCAGATCCTTCTGATTTTTGGAATTAATTGGTGTATAATATAAACATAGGCGGATTATATTAACTTAAAGGAGAATTATGGAAGGATCAGCAGGACAACAGGCAGTTGCTACCGCTCTTAATAGCGGTCTTACTGCCGACGCATTCTGGGGTGCATTACAACCGTTTATCCCGATTGTAATCACTGTTACTCTTGTTTCTCTCGGGTATATGTTCATTAAGAAAATTACCCGTAGATTTTCAAGGGGTAAGGGCGGTGCAGCCTAAACAAAAAAAGTTTTCCATCAGACGGAACTCCCAACCTAGTGAAGTCTGTGGGAAACTTTTTTTATGCACAGGTTGAAAACTCTGTTTTTGTTGTAATTTTTACAACAAATTGTTGTAATTTTTACAATTTTTTCTCTGTCATTTGACAGAATATATTGAAAAATTGTATTTTTTTTGTTATGCTTACGCTTGTAAGCCGCTCACAGCTTGGCGTAGCAAGCGGGGGGAGAGTGCTTACAAAACAAAAAGTTTTAATACTCCCACACTTATGAAAGACGGTTGCCAAAACCGTCTTTTTCTATGCTATAATAAGCATATGGATTATGTTTCAGTGGTTATAGAAGCGTTTTGGCAATTTCAAGCAAGTTTTGTAGCTTTAATTATTCCACTACTTGTGATCCGTTTTGTATTTGGTTATATTTCTAATAGGTTTAGGGCTTAATATGTATGATGATGTATCTGAAATTAATCCGGAGTATTGTAATGTTCTTACTAGTTCGGATACGCTTGTATCATATAGTGGTAATCGTCGCATTGATTATGCTAATAATGGTGGTCGCTGGGTTAAGTGGCGTTCTCAAATTTCCAATTATGGAAACTATGACATCTCCGGTTTCACCTGCATTGATATTTCAACATTAAAAAGTAATGCGGTATTTGAACCTATTTATTATATGTGTGCTTTTGGTCTTTTTGTTTTTCTAATTGTTCTATGTAAATATGTGCTTGGAGGGTTAATTCGTGTGTTTCGTTAGGCGTTTTAAGTTATTAATAGGTATAATTATACCTTTTTGTGTTTTTTTCTTAATGTCGCAAAATACTTTTGCCCAACAAATCAATAGTTTCACAACGATCCAAAGCGTTTGTAGAGGATCTACAAATAGTGGTTGGGTAACTATTACGAATAATAATTCAAATCAAATCTATGGTAATTCAACTGGTTATAATTCTTGTTATAGAACAAATGCAAGTCTTAAATTGACATCTAATTTAAGTGGCCGTTCTTTTACTGGTAATGCTACATTAAATATCGCAATTTCATCTAATTCAGCACACGATGGTGGTTTTTACTGTAATAATTTAAGAAATGGAACTTTTGATATTAAACCGGAACAAGGCACAGTTTCTAATATTAATAATCAGTTAGATGAATGCACTCTAACACATAGGGAAAGTAATTATTCTGTATATAGGGTTAAAATTTCATCAAATGGTAATTTGACCGGTAATACAACGGTTTCTAGTTTCTTTTTAAGAATGATCGGAACGCAGCAATCTCCGATCCTTGAAACTGTATCTATTCCAAATGATACAATCATCAATTTTATTGATGGTGATATTAATTTCACTATGACAACGGATCAAAATACCGCTGTGATGGGTGAGATTAATCAGAATATCACAAACATTAATAATACGATTAATGAACAAAACCAAAAAGAACAGCAGGCAATAGATAATATCAGTAATCAAAATGAAAATGATATTAATGGTGCTAATAATCAAGTTTCAACCAATTTAATTGGGATTATTTCATCATTTATTTCTGAATTGTCAAATTTTTCAGCAACAGATTGCAATCTTAATTTGCCATTACCATCATTTTTAGGTGGTAATACTACCGTTAATATCTGTCAAGGTAAAGATGTTTTGGGTAATTTTATTAGTTTATTTTCAACATTAACTGTATTATTATTTTATGTTCCATTAGCTTGGGTTTTACTTAAAATGATTTATAATGAGATTAGGAGTTGGACGAATGGCTGATTGGGCAAAGATATTACTTAAAACAGGATTAATTGCAGGAGTTATGGCAGGATTATGGGCTGTTTTTACTCAAATACAGTTTCCGGCTATTTCTTTTGATGGTATATTTGATGGAGTTGGAACTGCTTTTGCTTTTATTAATTATTGGATTCCAATTTTTCCAATTCTATGGAATACTGCTCTTGCAATGGGTTCTCTTTTACTTGCATTATGGGTTTTTAGATATGCAACGATTGCTATAAGATGGTTATTTAAGGTTAATGAATAATGAGAATAGATTGGCGGAGTTTTACAAAAAAATATACTAGTGATAAAGATCATTTTCCTTTTGGTATGAGATTTTATGATTCACCCCAGGGTGGTGGTAAAACATTGTCTATGGTTCATGACGCTCTTGAATTAAAAAAAGAATACCCTGATATGATTACCATAAGTAATGTAATGATTAAGGGTTTGAAAAATCAAAAAAATTTTGATTCCGTTGATGAATTAATTTACTTATTGGAGTTAAGTGAAGATCTCAAACATACATTGATAATTATAGATGAAGCTCTGACATATTTTGCAGAAAATGGCGGTATCGATCCTGCATTGATGAATAAAATTACTCAGAATAGAAAATGTCGTCGTTTTATGATGTTAGCAACACAAAAGTTTAAGCGTGTTAATAACCGTTTAAGAGATTTTTCTCTTGAAACTGTTAAATGTATTCATTTTTGGTTTATTCAGATTAATATTGTTCGTGATGATACTTCTTTACACTGGGATAAAGAAGAAATGGATTTTGT
>CADBCZ010000122.1 GCA_902793335.1 uncultured Lachnospiraceae bacterium | reverse complement strand
ACGTGCATCTATGAAATAAATAAAAAGTGCTCTAAGCCAACATCTACGCTGGTTTGGAGCACTTTTCTCTTTTCTATCCTGTCAAAAACCGGAATATCATAAAAACAAAGGGGGAAACAAAATGACCAAAGAAGAATTGTTAAAGCAATTGATGAGTATGTTTCCGAGCGGATGCTCTGTTACCCAGAGGATTAAACAGGTGAAACAACCGCGCGGTGGTTATATTAATCCTAAAGAATTTTCTCTCACAAAAATGGGAGATGGGATTGAAAGCTTATTTCCAGAGGAAAATGTGCCTGCAGGCCTTGTTGGATTGTCGGTCGATTATATGACTCGCTTTATGTCTGGCGCACAACCGAAAGAGGCATTTAAGATTTCACTTATGGGTGCACATAAAATTAAAGAGGATAAAAACGCGCTTAGACTATTGGACGAGATAAGAGACTTGGATAACCGGTCAATTATTAATGCAATTAAATTAAGCGGATATGACGTCTGCTATCGAGCAGGGGAAATGGGCTACAAACCTGTTGATGAAATCAACCCAGACGATGCAACAATTAGTAATGTGATTACCATGATTGAAAGGTCACTTAATTTTTTGAATGACTATGGTCCGAAGGTTCTTGATGGTTTTACATTTGACGGTGCGTATACAGATATCATCAGTTCAGGAGATGGTGATTTTACAACAGAGAACACTCTTTGGGATTTTAAGGTTACGAAAAGGCCTATAAGGAAGGAACATACTCTTCAACTGCTTATTTATTGGAGAATGGGGCTTCATTCTATACACCCGGAATTTAAGAAAATTAAATTCCTTGGTATTTATAACCCAAGAAAGAATGAAGTGCTTCGTTTAGACGTATCAAATATTCCTCAAAATTTAATTGTGGAAATTGAAAAAGAAGTAATAGGATATTAATAATTATTGAATAGTAAGCGTTTAAAGGTCTTTGGTGGGTTTGTAGTAGACCCAGAGAAAGGTTATATTCTGACTGATAAAGCTCTGGAAGAAGCAGTTGAGGAAATGAAGGACAATGAGGAATACTTTTGGCACCTGGAGAGGCTTAAATGATACTACTGCGCACGAAGATGGTGGGGAAGTCATATAAAAGTTGTGAGGAAAATGAGCTATAATCGCAAATGGAAAAGGCAGAAATTTATGATAGGAATTGGTTATCGGAGATCGAGTCAGATGTCATTTCGGGGACTGAACATGGCCACAAGGCATATGCGTTATTTATTGGGAAGGATGTTTTATTGATTATTGTTCCATTTCAAAGTCATATAGTAAAGGTGATTTGACACGGAGGTTATATAAGCATGATTTTTGGTAGTCAGGGGGACCGCATAAAGAAGGAAGGATTTTTGTCCTTCTATGAACGCGACGGAAAAGATGACAGAATTTTTCATTCGGGAAATATGGCTTTTAGTAATAATGGTCGTCTTTATGGTGAATCTGAAGGAACATCGTTCTTTAACGATAATGTTATAAACCGGTGTGGTGATACGTACTTCTCTGGTGGCAAACGATATTGGAGATCAGGCAGTACGTTGTTTTGTTCCGATGGACGGAGATGGTATGGCGATATGTCGGGAGAAGATATACGCGACATCATTTCACATGATTTCTGATGCTGTATGCCATGATCATTGTATTATGGATGCGGTCCTTGAGAAGCGCACGATTTGATGTTTACAACATGTAGCTTGTAAAGGACAAAACTTCTGCAGATTTCCATTATGTTTGAGCTCTTTCTTTTTCGGTTCGACTAATGTTCTCATTAGCTGGATAGCGAAATCGACTAGAGTGATTCCATCATTGTGTGGTGTGGAAACGCATCCCTTTTCTTAATTCTTGGGACGATAGATCAGCTCTTCAGCGAACCTTCTCATGTCGCTGCGTTAAACAATTCTGAGAACAGGGACGTTTTGCATATTCAGGCTGGAAACATTGTAGAAAGCCGTGATTATGGTACCGGAAGGGTACTGGCTGCCAAAAACGGAAAAGCGATGGTCTGTTTTGCTGGAACACTAAGAATGCTTCATGTTCCGCAGGCGATTCAAGGTGGTACGCTGAAACGGATTTAATGTCAGATACCAACATATATGTGAGGAATGCAAATGAGCGATATCCAATACAAAATTGTGAAGCAACTTGGTATGATCTCCACAAGCAAGAAGGGCTAGAACAAAGAGCTTAACCTGATTCCATGGAATGTCAGAGAACTGAAATACGACATTCGGGAATGGCCTCCTGAACATGATAAGATGGGAAAGGAAATTACTCTTATGGAAGAAGGGGCAAAGGCTCTGCTGTCACAGCTTTGGTTACTGGTTGACGTTGACAATGAAGAATCGGTGAAGGAAGAAACAAATGGGATTGAAGCTGAAAATTAGAAGTAGCCTTTGGGGTGCATCTGCAGTACTGCTTCTGTCTGGCTGTACAAGCATGACGAAGAAAACAGAAGATATTGATCTGATTGGTTGGGAAACGGCCCCTCCACCTGGATCAGAAACGACTAGTTCTCAGAAACATTATGAAGAGGTAGATAATAGTTCTTCTGAGAGTACGGAAGAGATGGAGACTGCTGAATTAGGAATAGAGACAACTTCTACCACCGAAAGTACCCACGCGGACGCTTCAAACGTTTCTGCGTATGAGACGATGATTCATAATATTCGATTATACGTGCAAAATTGGTCTCCTGATGCGATTGATTATGATCATTATGAGTATTATTTTCCACCCGAGAATGTAACAATGTATCCACCAGGATACGTCATTAAGGATATTGATGGTGATGGGATTGAAGAACTAATTTTAACAATTACTTGTGATGAGCCAATTATTTATGCTATTTATACGACTGTTTCTGGAGAAGCAATTCCCATTATTCAACAAGGCTTTGTTAGAAATGCATATGCGCTGTGTGAAGATGAGATGATCGAAAATATCGGATCCAGTGGAGCGGCGTATACGAGTTATTCGTATTACAAAATCGTAGATCATAAACTGGTGTTGGTAGAGTCGGTTTTTACAAATCCGATGGACTCAGAAGGTCATATGGCAAGTGAAAACGCAGGGGCAACATCTATTGGATGGTTTTATTCCACCAGTGAACCGTATGATCAGGAAGCGAAGATGATAACAGAATCTGAAGCAGACGAAATAACTGGCAGCTATAAAAAGGTTGAACTGAATCCTATATTAATCGAATAATGTAGTCACCATGAAGAGCATACTAATAGAATCGAGTGTCAAGACTATAAAGACAGGACCGTGCTAATTTCTTTACAAGAAGAAGCTGTTAGCGTCGGGCTAACTTGACCCCAAAAGAGAGTATGCAAAAATTTCTGTAAATAGAATTTCCTGTGATAAGATTTATGCCTGACAGACCGAGAGTATGCAAAAATTTCTGTAAATAGGATTTCCTGTGATAAGATTATGCCTGACAGACCAGTGAAGTGCAGCTCTCAGGCTGTCAGGCGGCTGCTTATTATATACGACATGATTTGTGGCATGTCAATTACGGGCGGGGGAT
>CADBCZ010000121.1 GCA_902793335.1 uncultured Lachnospiraceae bacterium | reverse complement strand
GAATTTAGTCTTGCAGAACCCTATTCCAGTTGTCCGCGACCGCATACTCTTTTTTATTTTAGGTTTCATCAAGGTGGCTAAATTCCACAATAAAGGGTCCGACAAAACATGTCAAACCCTATGAAAAACTGAATTTAGTCTTCAGTATGGAATTTACTTTTACATGCGGAATTTAAATTTTCATTCAATCATTAAATAGAATTATTTATGTTTATTGGTATTGTAATAATACATTTTCTGTTCAGTTTTATGGGTATCCGTCACTGAGTAAGCCTTAATTTTCGGCTTCTCACCAACAGACTCTTTCATTGCCTGATCAAGATTATCCGCCAACCTTCTTGCGCAATCCGGACATATCCTTCCGTATCTTATGGAACATCCACATTTTTCACAGCGAAGGAAAAACTTTGAATTTTCAATAAGCTCGATTCTTCCCTCTTTAAGCAGTTCGATAACAATCTGATTAGACACTCCCGTAGCCGCAACAACCTCAGGAGCAGGAGAAGGTCCGTTATCGTACAGATACTTTCGCACCTTACCGAATTCATCATAACAGATTTCATGACATTCGATGCACTTATACTCTCCGCCACCCTCATACTTCAGTTTTCCACCACATTCACTACACGCGACAGGTCTTCTATCAATTATATGTCTTGCCAATTCTTTATCCGTCATCATAGTCTCCCCCAGTCACTGCACTCGCCGATTTGGCCTAAAACCGCACATTAATATTTGTATAAAATATATCAGATTTTCTTTGACTTTACAATCAGATATATAAAAACCTGATGTATAAAACTCACTTTAAATTTTCAGAAAAATCTTGTATTTTCAACGTCTTTATCACCTTATCCGACACAAAGCCGATCAATATTCCAGTAACAACACCGGCAATTATAAGAACCGGAAAATAATACAGTATTTTCTCATTTTTCAGAATAAATGCTGCCACTATAATCTGACCAAGATTATGAAAAACCCCTCCCGCTGCACTCACACCGATAATGGAAAAAGAACCCAGCTTTTTAAATATATACATGACAACAAAGCTCAATATCCCTCCTGCAAGGCTGTAGCTTAGTGTCATCACATTTCCAAACAATAAGCCTATCAGCAGTATCCTGAGGATGGATATAAAAAATACTTCCTGTGGCTTTAACATGTAAAGTCCCGTTACAACCACGATATTGGCAACGCCAAGCTTAACTCCCGGAATACCAAAGGAAAAAGGAATAAGTACCTCGATATAACTAAATATCATTGCCAACGCTATAAATATTCCTATTCTCGCAACACGCTTAGACATTTACTATCTCCTCTCATTTAGCTATCGAATCTACCTCTCCCACCTCATTATTGTCCACGGTGCCTGCTATTTCCACAACAAGCTTGTGCGGAAGGCATATTATACTCTCGTTGTTATTTGAAATCACTCCCTGCTTAACACAATACTTGTCCTTACAATCGGCATCCGTAACAGACACCTGTCCGTCATGTATGCTAACAGTATTGAAACCGTCTGCATTTTTTATTTCGATAGTTTTGTCTTCATCAAGCGGATAAGTTCCATAAAGTTTTCCGTCAACCGTCACCTTTACCATATAGCCATCTCTGTCACTGCCTATATTCATGATAAAATAAGATAACGTAGCAACGATTATGATTATTACGATAAATGCAAAATCTCTTTTATTCATATCTGTCTCTCCACATAAACTGATATACCAATCAAAAGTATAGCATGAATCATTGCAAACAACAAATTATAACATGTATAAGTATATGTATATGTATTTGACACTATACATATATACCTATATAATAATCCCATTAAATACGAAGGGAGACTTACATGTACGAGTCATATAATCCATTTTTACAAATAATCAAGTCCTTTGAGGGAATGGCTAAACCGGACACATATTACAAATTAAGAAAGCAGTCTACCGGCAGCAAGATACTTTGCGCACTTATAGTAGCCACAATTTTGAATCTTATTACATTCGGAATCGGAGCTGCAAAGATATGTGGTGATAAAAATTTATATACCTTTTTTACCGAAATGCCAAATTACACATATTCAAACGGTTCGTTAACTGTAGATGAAAAATTCGAAGATAAATCATCCGATACATATGTGCTGATTGATACTTCTGTCCCTTACTATTACACAGGTACAGATGACAATAGTGTTATAGGCGCTGTCAATGCAGAACAAATCATCAAAAAGGCAGGCGAAAATGCAGGCATACATGATGCTTTGATAGCAAGCGAGACCAACATTATCAAGGTCACCTACACTACCGGTCAGGTACAAAATGCCAAGTATTCAGAATTGGCTGCAATGTTTAAAATCAAACCCTTTTCAAAATCGTCAATATTATCAGGCTATAAGGGATTTATAGCTAAATGGGCGGCTGTAATCGGAGCACTCTGTATTCCGGTTCAATTTGCGCTTATATTCTTTTTTGCTTTAATATATTGTGTTATAGCTCAGATTGTCAAATCTATACTAAAAGCTGACGATGATTTCAATACCATTTATTGGATCACATTTTATGTTTATATTGCAGTTACCATAATTAAGTCACTTTTAAAAAGTGTTGTACCTTTCGGAGGCGGATTATTCAACACCGCATTCTTTGCTTTGATCATATTCATCATAGTTAATACACTAAAGAACGGTGATTCCGATGCAGGCATAACACATATTGGATACGTTAACAACGATACTTTCCCTGATACCTTTGATAACTATGATCAGGCTCCAAACAACACGTATTCAAATAACAATTATTCAAACACATTTAATAACACAAATTCAACATACAGTGACCCATTCCGTCCACAACCGGAAGAAACCAATACACTTGCATACAAAGAGCCTGCAAAAGAATCACAGTCTCAGACAGAGACAGAAGCACCAAAGTCAACAACCGGTTTATCGCTCAAACAGTAACTAATTGATCACATCATAAAAGGAGAAAAATGTGGAACCGATCAAACGATTAAAACGAGAGCTTCGTGCACAGGGAGCCGTAATAGGTTTATACAAAGATACTGTAGAAGTAAATGGTAACATAGCCGAGTGGGATTATATCCACCATGACGGAGCAGCCTGCGTTGTGGCTGTTGCCAACAATGGAAAACTTCTTATGGTCAGACAATATAGAAATGCGTTAGACCGCTTTACCTTAGAGCTTCCGGCCGGAAAGCTCGATAGTCCGGACGAACCGACTATAGAGTGTGCGACAAGGGAGTTAGAGGAAGAGACGGGATACAAGGCAGGGAAGATGGAATACCTTCTTACCGTCAACACAACAGTTGCCTTCTGTAATGAAAAGGTTGATGTATATCTTGCGACAGAGCTTGAAAAAAGCGCTCAAAACCTCGATCCCGAAGAGGAAATAAATGTTGAAGAATGGGATATAGAAGATCTTAAAAAAATGATATATGAAGGTAAGATGACAGACGGCAAGACCATCGCAGGAATCATGACATACGCAGCTAAATACCTGTAATCAACTGTATTTTTTCAAAATCATTACCACCGGCTTAGCCGGTGGTTTGCTCTGCGGCTATAAGCCGCTGTTCCCTGCTTGCCTCTAAAGAGGCACTGAATAGTCCGCCTTCCGCA
>CADBCZ010000120.1 GCA_902793335.1 uncultured Lachnospiraceae bacterium | reverse complement strand
ACTGGCCAAATCAATGCATCTTTGCCGCCATTTGGCCAAATATAGACATATCGTCAGCGACCCGAATGGGAGGGTGCCTAAAAGTTCTACTTATCATAAAAATGCGAAGCAGAATAATAAACCGAAGTCTATAACATTTTTATCAAATATTCCCCATTTAGATGATTAAATAGAGAGTATTTTATTCTTCCGTTTATTATTTTGGGCATCTTTGTTTACAATGAAACAAGATGCCCGAGATGAAAGTGATCATTTAACCTTACGCTTAAACAATTTGGACAATTCCATATCTTCAATATTCCACTTCGGCTCTATTTTTCTTATTTCCTCACTTTCAAGACCAATCATAGCTTCTTTAGTTTGATTGTAAGAAATATCCAAATATCTCATTGTCGTGGAAATGTCCTTATGCCCAAGAAGTTCAGAGACCTGGATGACATTCGCGCCATCATCAAGTCGATGTGTCGCAAAGGAATGTCTCAGCATGTGAGGCCTTAAATCCAAAGGGACATCTTTACACTTTTTATTTGCAATTGATGCATTCTTTCTCAAGCGCATCTCGGCATTTTTTACTGTCATTGGCTCCTTTATACCTTTTTGTCGCGAGAAAAACAGAAACGTCTCTCCATCATATATCTCACCAAATGTTCTTGAAATATAATAATTTAAGTTTTCGACAAGAACAGACGGCAAATAGGATGTTCTTATATTTCTCCGCTTACCAACAAATGTGACACAAGGATCCTTAGCTTTAAGATTAAGATCTTTGAGCTTTATTGATAAAGCCTCGCTAATTCTCATTCCAGTAAGATATACAGTCTGCCATAAAACACAATCTCTGAGACCTACTTCTGTACTTGTATCTATTGAATTCAATAGGGCCTCTATTGCCTCTTTGCTGACACCGCGAATCTTGACCTTTGTTGTTTTACGTTGTTCTATGCTCGTCGAAGCAAGGTATATTTCCATATACTTGTAGTTTTCAACACTGAGATATTTCAAAAAACTCCTTAGGTTAGAGAGCCGGACATTACATGACTGAGGTGAACACTTTTTCTTCTTTTCCAGCCAGCACAGCCATTTTTCAATCATGGCTCGGGAAAAACATTTCCCCAAACTAAAAGACTTTGTTTTAAAACCTTGTACATCCGTCAGAAAATCAATATAGTTATTTATAGTTATTGTAAATGCTCTAACCGTACATGGGCTTTTAATACGTTCGCATTCATTTAACCATCTGTTGTATAATGTGGCTATATCAAGAGCCTCTTTCTTTGGTTTCATCATAACTCAATTTAGGAATCATTTTTTTATACGAATCACCTGAAAGACTGTCTATTACATCAGCCAGTCTTGGAATTAGAGAATAATACCACATGGTACTTACAAGACTTCTATGCCCCATGCTTTTACAAAGGGACAGCAATTTGGTCATCATGTCCTTTTTACCCAGCCTTATAACTGTATTGATATTCTGTATAGCATAATGATGACGTAACATACCGACAGTTGCTTTGGCGGTGTTGTATTTGTACCAGACTTTATGGAACCAATAATTCAGCCAATAGACATCGTTGTACCCACCATCAGGATGAGGAAAGAAATAAGTGCGCTCTTCTTTCACGTATTCTTTCACCTTCTGATCATAGCTTTTCATTAGTTCCAACATTGAATCATGAAGGACAACGATATGCTTTCTATAACCTTTTGTGTTCTCAATATTTACGATACCGTTTGACAAGTTAACGTCCTTACAACGCAGCATTCTTGCCTCGATTGGTCTTAGCCCCGCGCTTAGCATAAGCCTGAGCATTACAGAAATTTCAAGAGGAAAAAGGTTCATTTTAAAATCCCATTTTTGTATTATCTCATCACAAGCGAGGAACATGTTGTTCAGTTCTTCATCTGTAAAAGAGTGCGGCACTGCTGTTTCATATGCATGCGGTGGTGTCTTAGGAATCTTTAGTTTTACCCATTTCTTCTCATTTACCACATAACGTAGGAAAGATAATATTGAGAGTATACGTATGGTGTTTGATACATTTGTTTCACCAGGACTTTTTTCGCACCAGTCATCAACCATTTCTTGAGTCAAGTATTCTGTATTGTAATTCTTTCTCCGTTCAAAGAAACGATATAGTAGACTTCGAATAGTCAATTCTTTACGCCCAGAGACCCTACGAAAATGAAGAAAGCGATTGTACATTTCTTCAAAGGTTAATATGTTTTTCATAACAATACCTCCTTTCTTATGTACCACTGGTTAATATCTAATCCGCACTCTTTTAGTTTTTTATAATCTGATTCAAGATAGTAATCAACAGCAAGCGGTACGGTATGACCGAGAACACTCATGACTATAGGGCTCTCATGTCCATTGTTTATCAGAGATGTTGCGACACGGTGTCTGAGCAAATGAAGCCCTTTCTTCTCACCATTAATTCGTATACCAGCGACATTAAAAACTTTATAACTAAGAACAGGAAGTCCTGTTGGAGACATTTTCAGACGCCCTTTCCTTGTTGAGAGGAAAATATAGGGACTTTTTGAGTTAGGTCTTTCCTCTTTAATGTAATCATACAATGCATTTCCTATAATGGGACGTAGAGGTAATGTTAATGGTGTCAATGTCTTACTTTGAACGAGGCTGATTTTATTATTATTCCAGTCTATGTTTTCAAATTTCAGGCCAACAATATCAGAGTTCCTTAAGCCTGTGTATAACGCTAAAGTAACAATAGCCCTATCTCTTAAAGAAATACCATTTGTCTTGTCCTGTAGTGCGGACTCCAACTTTTTAAATTCTTCATCTGTCATTGCATGATATGGCTTGTGAACTTTTACGGACTTGGGAAGGTATGCGATAATTCTATGACAATGCTCCTTTCCTATCACACGTTCCATTTTCAACATAAATCTTCGAACACCAAATGAGAAGTCATATCCTCTTAAGGTTTTATTTCCATCGTAAAACATCTTATGAACGTCATCCTCATTGACAAGTGACAGAGAATAAACGCCAGAATCGTTTAAGTTTTTTAGGAAACTAACAGCGGCATAAATCTCGGAAGTAATAGTCGTATCACGAAGTCCACTTCTTCTCAAAACAGACTCGTATCGATCAACAAGTTTCTTATAATCAGCATTTAAAGTTTCATATGGCAACAGCTTACCTAAACCACATCGGCGGCCTTTTGTATGATAGATACCATATACGTCAAATTTTTCAATGACACCAAGAATGTGTCTCATCGATTGCTTCGTACTTTCTAAACATGTTGGAGCGACACATTGTTCATAATACTCAGAGTAAGAAAGCCTAGCATGAATGTCAGGGCTCTCTAAGATCTTCTTAATAGTTTTCTCACATAAGGAGATTTCTGACCTTGAATAGTCTTGTGATTCAAGATGACGAATCAACTTAGACCAGTTCTCTTTTAAATTTTTAATATCCATAAGCACCATATTTAGGGGTTATGGAGCAAATATACAAAAATAATCCGAACTAAAACGATTGCAAATTCCTGAATTACAGAAAATATGCAATTTTAGTTCGGATTATTAGGGTAGTTCGTATTTTTATGATAAACAGAAGTTCTGTTTAACATAACAATAATTATGCGCAATTTTTAAGACGTCGATTTTCGGCTTTCCAGTTTTTACCGAGAACCGCAATTATGATAAATAGAGTGTAAGCAGAACACCTAAAAGAATAGCGTTTATTCCGCTAAACATCGTCA
>CADBCZ010000119.1 GCA_902793335.1 uncultured Lachnospiraceae bacterium | reverse complement strand
CTTTTTACTTATGACTCATATCAAGCCATCCATCTATTAATATATACTATTATGCGGATTTTAACTTTAAAAATTATGCCTGTCAACAGCATTAACAAAAGTTCACAAAAAGTTCGCGGTGACAGGTACCAATGTTTTCTATCCAAAGACTTTCTTTAAACTAAATACCGTTCTATCATCATTCTTCACACTATCCAATTATTTCTGATTATCAACAGAGTATTGAAAACCTCTTCCTGCAATAAATGATAACAACATTAACTCTATGCTTTGAGCCGTAAAGCTTCTATATTGAAAATAGTATCTCATCGTTTTAGCAAACTCTTCAACTGATTCTCTACGTTCATCAAGCAGCGGATAATCTGTAATTTCTTTTAATAAATAAGATAAAATATAATCCGTCACAAATTCTTCATTGACAAAAACCATACTTTCATTATCATTATTCTTTTGTTGAAGCGGTTTATGCCTCAATATCCAATTTGCTAAATATGCATGAATTTTGGGTTCGTTCACTAATTTTATTTCCTGAAATGGTTTTAAACGAGAAATATCAACAAAATAGTCAACTATAATATGATTTAGATTAACAATAGAAATATCCACATACTCCCCATACTGTTTTTGTTCTATAAAATCTTTAAGTAACAAATAGAGATGTTCATATCTACTTGTTATCTTTTCCTCTCCAAATTCATTAATTAGATAAACATACGATCCATTCTTTGGAATAATAGTATCAATATCAACCAACATAACTATTCTCCCCAACAAAATTGTCATCAAAATAAATTGCATAAGCACAAGAACCTAAAAAAATATTAAAATAATCCCTTGCATTATTCTCGCGCCCACCTGTATAGTTTTCACCCCTATTAGGCATATGGTACTTAGGAAATTCTTCGTTTTTTATCATTGACAATAGCGTCGATGAATATTTTTTTGATTCATCATTACTAATCCTCTGCATCATTATCCTCCATTTTCATGCGCTTTAACCCTTATTAATATTCCTTATTCCTGCAATTCTATTCTTTCTTTAAGTTTTAATAAATCTTGTACAGAATTATTACACATTTCTATCATTTTATCAATACTATTTATACCATCTTTGTTCATATAATAAGAATTAACACTTTGTTGTAAAATATATTTACCATTGTAAATATCTTTCATAAAATCCCCAATTTCTCCTGATAAATCTATTACTCCGCTTAAAATCAAGGACATATTATTCAAGAAATTATAATTCTTATACCCTTCTTTTTTATAAACATAATTATGGCTGCACATACACCATTGTTCCATATATAAAGGTCTCAATTGTATTTCCAAATAATAATTTTTATATGTAACAATATAATGAATACTTCTATATCCTTCTTCGCTTAACTTAGGAATAATATCATTCTCTTTAAACGAATCTCTCAATTCATTTTCATCATCTAAATAATACGCAACAGGCAACATAAACCAATGAGATATTTTACTCCATTCTTGTCGAAAAACGACGAACGATTATTGTTGAAATTTGTCAATTCCTTGTTATAATTAATCTTGTTCTTGTTGGCAGATATGTTTACTATACTAATCATTTAATCAGCACAATTCTATAACATATCTGTCAACATTCTTTCATCTGACACGAAACCCCGCAAACAACAGTTTGTGGGGGGGGGCACTTCATTTTGGCACTGTTCTTTCTATCCAAAGGCTTTCTTTAAACTAAATACCGTTCTATCATCATTCTTCACACTATCCAGCATCCATGTATTCATAAAGCAACCTATTCAGGTAAATTCATTATGTAGTATGAATAAAAACATCAAGCGCTTGACCGTATATCACCACAGTGATATAATATTTGTAAATGGAGGGTTTACTAATGGATAAACAGATTACCATATATCATGGTTCAAAACAGATTATAGAAGTTCCGACTTTCGGTTTAGGAAGAAAGAATAATGATTTTGGTCTTGGTTTCTACTGCACTGAAAATAAAGACCTTGCAAAAGAATGGGCAGTTTCATCCCTGAACAATGGCTTTGTAAATCAATATACATTAGATACAGAACATCTGAACATACTAAACATGAACACTCCCAACTACACAATCCTTAATTGGATTGCTGTCCTTGTGGAGCATCGTCTTTTCAGTATTAAGACGCCCGTAGCAAGAAGGGCAAAGCAATATCTGATTGAGAACTTTGGCATAAATGTAAATGCCTATGACCTTATTACCGGTTACAGAGCTGATGATTCATATTTTGACTACGCTGAAGCTTTTCTGAATAACGCAATAACCGTCGAGCAGTTAGCTCGTGCAATGCAGTTAGGCAAGCTCGGAGAACAGATTGTCATGAAATCAAAATATGCATTTTCAAAGATTAAATTCATAGATTTTGAAGTAGCTGAAAAGGAAAAGTATTATGTCCTGCGTAAAGCCAGAGACTATGACGCCAATCGTATGTATCTGAATATACTGGAAGAAGAAAACGATGGTCTGTATATTCAAGACATTATCAGAGGAGGCATTTCAAATGATCACCCAAGCATACCAAGAAATCTATCTAAATAATGCGCAGACCACACTCGGCGATGCTTTCGACTATGCAATTAATGCCTGCCATATTCCGGGGGCTGATTTTTTAAAGCTATTTATTGCAAGCTCTATCAGCAAGCGAATAGAAAATGGTGAGCCGGCATTTCTTGCCGGTAAAAGTGGAATTGAGGTTGCTTCTGACATTGTCTTTGAATCAACCGGAAGACATCTTGAAGTTGAACCGCAAGAACATTTTGGTCGTTCACCTGAATACTGGATTGGCTGGGCTGTCTGCTATTATCAGTGGTTTTCATGTAGAAGCTACAGCGACATCTTCAGCGTTCTATCTTTTGAAGATTTAAAGACTGTTTACCATACGCTTCATGAAGCGGACATAACCAAGTTTGTTGATATTGTAGATGAGAAAATAAGAGAACATTTTAAAGAAACTAACCTGAAACGCTTCCGTTCCGCTTACGGTTGCTCTCAATCCGAGCTTGCAAAATGGTCCGGAGTTTCTCTTCGTTCAATACAGATGTACGAGCAAAGAAATAAAGATATTAACAAAGCAAGTGCTGAAACCCTGTATCGTATATCTAAGGTTCTCGGTTGCACAATTGAAGATTTACTTGAAAGATAGTCGGCTCTATAATCGTAAGCGTCAAACCATACGCTTACAAAGAAGCTACCAACAGAGGCTGGTAGCTTAAGGGAGATTGGTGAGTGCTGTTCACGGTGACAGGCACCTAGTTCCAGATATAATATTCGTTTCTTTCACCATCCAACTGTAAATAAATACTATTATGCGGATTATAAGCTGAATAATTATGCCTGTCAACCGCATTAACAAATGTTCACAAAAAGTTCACGGTGACAGGTACCAATGTCTTACATTACTAACTCTTGTTGTTGCTACAGGTATTAACAGAGATTCCGAAACATATGGATGATAAAGGCAATGCATTCTTAGATGAGCTCTTGCCATGGTCAGATAAACTACCAGATAATTGCAGAAAACAAAAATAGCCGGAATCCATATGTACTTTCGCACATGTTTCCGGCTGATTCTACATCTATATTATGTTTTTAGATAAATGAGACTCACACATTTACAATTAACTTTTTCTTAGCTTCTTCGTACTCACTCAAAGATTTACCCATCATCTCACAAGCTTTGGCAGCAGTAATGTCGTTGTGCTCCATCAAGCCTTCAACA
>CADBCZ010000118.1 GCA_902793335.1 uncultured Lachnospiraceae bacterium | reverse complement strand
AGCAAACAGACAGTCAAGGTCGCCGCTGGCGCCTCGTCAGAGGTTTGCCTTGACAGGATGGGAGCTTGTGCTATCACACAGAAAAAGTGATTGACCCAAAGAAGATGGAACAAAAGAAACAATAACAACTTTAGCAGCATTTTATCAACTTTGCGGCAGGGATGTTACTGGAAACGTTGATCAGAATGTTAAGAGTGTAGCATATGGAAAGATAAAAAAATGGTTTCTTGACCTTTATCCTGAAGTTTCAAAGAACAGTAGAAAGTCGGAAGTTATTCTTTCAGGAACAGAAGTAGTTAATAATGAAAAAGTAGCGTGATGAAAGGAGGTGAGAAGATGATCAAAGGTATTAAGATTGATATAGCAATGCAAACAATTACAATAAGTAGAGCTTTTAGTAAAAAGGCTTCAATAGTTGGCTCGATAGAGTATGAGGCATTCTTAAAGGTTAAACAGGATAATCCTAACTATAATATCGTAGTTAAGAAGATAAAGAAAAACGTTAATAAGAAAACATATTCAGGACTAACCTATGATTATATGCGCAGTTATATTATGACACATGAGGATAACAAAAATATAATTAATGTACTGCATGAGTTTGAAGAAATGATTATGATAGCTGATTGTCATAGTGCAGGATATAAATATCCTATTATAAAAAATTGGTTTTTAAATAGATATACTGAAATTAAGAAATATGGAATGCCGCAGATAGATAAAAACGATATTCCTTCTGTTGAGGATATTGTTAGAAATAATGCAGCATGATGTGTGAAGTTAAGTCAGAGTATTAACAGTGAGTGAATTGTACGAATTGAAAATATATTTTTTGAAGGAGAACTAAACTATGATAAAAATTCAAAAATATTCTAAAAATGAGTTGGCGAAAGTACTGGGCGGTTCAAATAATATAACAGATATGAAACGTAAGCTAGACCGCTATAATGTTAAATACACTGTTGAAGGACGCGGAGAAAAAGCAATAATTAATATTAAGTCTATAGAAAATCCATTTAAGGTATACTGCATAACTGAGTTAAAAATACCAGCCGGAAGTGATTTTAAGAAAATGCTATATGTATATTATGAGTTTTTTTGCAGTGCTGATAATGAGTTTATTTGTTTGACAGATTATGAACGATCAGCATATATGGACATGAAAAAACATTATGTATCGCGTCAAACAATTAACACTTATTTAGGGTATTTGAATCGTGCAGGATGGATTTATAATAGTAATGAAAATTGCAGATATTATTTATCTAATTGTAAATGTCAATATAAAAATGTAGGAAAAGTGGAAAATAATAATGTAGGTTTTTCCACCTATTCCTCCGTTGCCTGAGTTTCAAGCAGGGACCGGATGTCTTTAGTCCGGTATGACGGCCCTTTGATGGATATGATACTCGAATGATGAAGTAACCTATCCAGTACAGCGTTTGCCAGTGTAGATGAACCAAAGAATTCACCCCACTTTGAAAACGGCATGTTTGTAGTAATTATCGTACTATTCTTCTCGTATCGCTTTGCAATGAGTTGAAAGAAGATGTTAGCTGTGTCAAGATCTATAGGCATATACCCTATTTCGTCAATTATCAACACCTTATACTTTGAGAAGAATTTAAGCCTGGTCTCAAGTCGGTTTTCTTGATGTGCCTTCTTGAGTTGCGTAATTAGGTTTTCAAAAGTAATGAAGTAGGTTTGGTATCTTGCTTTTGTGCAACAGATTCCTAACGCAGTGGCCAGATGTGTTTTCCCTACTCCACTGGAACCTATAAATACAACGTTCTCTTTATTCTCTACAAATCCAAGAGAACTTAATTCGAGTAGCTCTTTCCGATTTATATTGGGTTGAAAATCAAAATCGAAATCTTCCAACGTCTTAATAAACGGAAAGTTTGCTATATGTAGATTGATAGCATCTCGTCGCATCTGTTTGTTTTTCTTCTCTATATCGACGAGTTCATCAAGAGCTTCGCTGAAGGATTTTTCTCCTTTGTTTACAAGCTCTGAATAATGGTCAAGATACTCTTGCATCTTTTCCATTCCCAGGTCAGTAAGACCATTGATAAGTTTTTGCGGTGCAGCCATAGTGAAAACCTCCTTACAGGAGTAAATCCATCTGCTTAAGGTTTTCTTCAGCCATTTCCTCAATGGAATCCGCGTTTCTTATCCTACCGTCCAGAAGCTCTATATAATCTTCTGAACGATAATTAAGCCTTTTGCTGGTTAATGAGTGTGAAGCAATCAAATCCGTGCTATAATAAATGTACAGCTTATTGGATCTTACCTGTAGTCTTACAGGCTTGCCTATATAAGCTGGAGGCACGGAATACTTACACTTGTTAAATGTAACCATTGAATCCTTTCTAACCGTGGTTTGGCGATCGTGGGGAAGATAAGACTCAATAACTTCGTTACTTGGCAATGGCTGTAAGTATTCCTTTTCTTTTTGAAACAACAGAAGAGGTGGTACTCCAGTTTCATCGCATACTCTTTTACAGACCTTCTGGTTGATTTTCTGAAGGATAGCTATTAGCTCTTCTTCATTTTCAAATTCTCCTTGGTATGGATAAATCCAAGAGAGAAACTTGTTTAAAGCCTCAACCTTGCCCTTAGTATAGGCGTGTCTCGGTTTGCATAGTTTTATTTTGAAGTTAAAGTCTTTAGCAAAGGTTATCATCTTATCATTTATGTGACGATGATTACCTTTTAGATCGACAACGGACGCCATGTTGTCAAAAAGGATTTCTCTAGGTACTCCACCGGTTGCTTTAAAAGAAGCTATTAAGCAGTCGAATACATCCTGTCTTGTCTTATAAAGTTTGTAAGTGAAGATGGGGTATCTAGAATAGCCCAGCTTATAATCAAACACCTGAAAGGTGAAGATTTCTCCATAACGGTTGGCAATGGAAATATCTTCTTTCCAGTCAACCTGAGCCTGGATTCCCGGCTCTGTTTCAAATCTAGGATGACCAGCCTCAGATTTCTTAGTCTTCAAACCTTTAGATTTGACATATTTAACAAAGTTAGAATAGGTTCCTATATCGGGATCCCTTTCATCTATAATAAACTCGTAAACTGCTCTTATATTTGAACCTCTAATGGCAAGTTTTTCCTTGATAAGCGGCAAATGTCTATCGAGTTTACTAGGCTTCAAACGATGTTTTGGTTTACCGTCGTATCCGTCATAATACTTTTTTACGGTCCTCCAGTCTACATCGTATTGGCGAGCAAGCTCAGCAAAGTTAGGCTTGATATTGCTCAACTTGTTGATTCTTAACTGAGTGATAAGTCTTTGATCCATGGAAAACACCTCCATGAATAATGATATCACTCATAGTGGAAACCTACATTTTTATTTTCCACTAAAACGACATTTTTATTTTATCATTTACAATCTAATAGACAAAATCGTACAGATATTACAGAAGAAAAGTTTAAAGAGATTTGGAGATATTACTATAATGAGCTAGAAAACTGTAATGAAAAAAATGAAGTTATAAGTAAAATGATAAAAAAATACGGTGGTTTTCCAAAACGACATTTAATTCCGGAACAAAGTGCATTTTACGTAGATAAGATAAATACGTTTATAGATATTATTTGTGAACAGTTAGAAAAATTAAGTCATACATCTAACACAGTATAATATATATATAGAGTTAAATGATTGACATTAATAATCATAGATTTATAGGAGTTAGGAGAATGAATTGATTCTTTTGAAATTATAATAAAGAAAGCGGCGACGCCGCTTTCTTTAACGACTCGGAGTTGGTTTCTAAGATAATTGAAAATTTAATGATGATTGTTTTTGCTTTCCTTTGTTGTGCATGAGCAGCGGTTCCCGCTGCTCATTTTTTAATTTCTAAAATCAAATAATTCTTGGGTCAATCACTTTTTCTGTGTGATAGCACAAGCTCCCATCCTGTCAAGGCAAACCTCTGACGAGGCGCCAGCGGCGACCTTGACTGTCTGTTTGCT
>CADBCZ010000117.1 GCA_902793335.1 uncultured Lachnospiraceae bacterium | reverse complement strand
CTATGATTGTGTCAGCCTGTTCCGGCGAAATGGTGGCAATCGGTGCTGCTGTCTGAACCACCATGCCCTTTTTATAATCGGATAACAGATGCAAGACCCCTGTACTGGTGGCCTTGATTTCATACTCCGTCTTTCCATTACCAAGTGCAGACAATTGCGAATTAACATTTGCAAGCTGATTCTCAATCTCTTTCTTAGCATTTTCTGCTGACTGGATTGCAGCATGATACTGTTCCGACTTCTTCGCCTGCCCTTTGACAAGTTCATTTTGAATCTGCTCCTCAGAATACCCATAAGCCTTATACATGGATGTATCCATATCACTCTGTGCCACCTGTGACTTATAAGTCTCATAAGTGTTATAGTACAGCGAATCATCAGGATTTCCTGCATCAAAGTAATTCTGATCATCTTTGATAGATTGTATCAGCTTATCATACTGTTTTTTTTGCTTCTCATATGTCTCCTTGCTACTCTGCAACTGTTCCTGCTGAAGATCAAAGTCTGTACTCTTTACAACAAACAGAACATCTCCCTCAGAAACCAGTTTCCCTTCCTCCATATATGATTCTTTAATTTCTCCTGTATAAGACGACATCACATAATTAGATTCTGAACTTGTAACCGTACCCTGTGCTCTTATCATATATGCTTTATTAGCATACATACTCCATATAAGCACTCCTACAATAAGTACTGCAAAGATACTCATGATCATATATCCAAAAGGTGGCAGATCCTTATCAAACATTATCTGACTGTCTTTTAATTCATCTAATGATTTTGCCTTACCGCTCATAACTACTCCTCTTTAGCTTTAGGCATGAATACATCTGCCACTATAGTTCCCTCTTCTTCGTTCTGTTCTACAAATACAATATAGCTTTCGCCTGTAAGTTCTATATCATTTTCAAATGCTTCAAGGTTAATCTTGTCATAAGCAAACTTAAGCTTATTTTCCGGCCCCATATATCGACAGTACATACAGTCAGGAACACGTATAACTGATTCCATTCTATATGGAGATTCAACATTATGTATATAGTTGTTGCACTGAAGCAGGAAGTTGATTTCCACATCCAGTTCTTCAGCGTCATTAACAAATGTTTTTGTCTGCTGAATAAGTGGACCTATCTGCGTAGCACCTTTCACTTTGATATATGATTGCATTTTTTCAATAATTAAATTAAAATCAACGTTCTCTTCTTCTAAGTTCATCTTGCCAATTAGAACATTCTGTAATTTTAATATTTTGTTGGGATTATATTGTAATTTTGACATATTATATCTTACTCCCTATATAAAACACTTTGTTTTTACACTTTGAATCATCTCTTGTAATTTAAAAATATCATTATAATTACTTTCGTCAATAAATGTGGAATCAAAAAAATATTTTTTTTCTTTAGTTACAATAATTAATCTATAACCAATAATATCTAACCATTTTCCTCCATACTTTATATCTTTCATTATAACATCTGTAATTCTATTTACCTCTATATTTAGTTTTTTGTTTTTTGTTATAATAATAATCTCTTTATCATCAGCATATATATTTGCCAAATATTTGGTTTTAAAAAAAGTGACATCAAATGCTTCAATCAGTACCCCATATATTATTATTCCTAATAAAATAAAAATGCCATTATCAATTATAACAGTGAATATAACTGCACTAATCATACACAACAAAAATACAATAAATTTTTTTAATCTCCACAACCAAAAGTTACCCATCCATATTTCCATATTATTCCCTTTCAATACTCAAAGCAGAAAAATCACAATTGATAGTATAAGACAATGCACAATTACAAACGTTACATAATTGCACTTGACTCATACTATCAAAAATGAACAATTTAAAAAACTTCTAAATCAAGCAATCAAATCAGAATATTTTCACTGTATTATCTAGCGAGCCGTCCCACATATCCCATACAGTTGCAATCATTCCGCCTAATGATGTCATTCCTAAAGCTGTTCCAAACATACCCAATTTGCTTGTTATATATGAACCTAGAGATGTTTGTAAAACTGTACTTTTTAATACTTTACCTAATAACTTGCCTCCCACCTTTTTTGAAATATTGCCACATAATTTGGACAAACCTTTTCCCATTAGCCATCCAATTGCACTTGTGTTCCAAACACCCAAAGCTGTCAAACCAACATCAATTGCCGCTCCTACTATCCATGTAGCTACATTCGCTCCTCCATCAACATACATCATCTCGTCTTCGCTCATTACAGCGTAGTTACTCGGCATTACTAATGCCCCATCATAGCACATTTCCATTGTTTTGTGCCCTCCTTTGTTTAATAAATTTTTATGAAACTTTGCGCATTGTTTCTTCTATGTCAACTTAAGCTAACATTATGATTATAGACAAACCGCCAGACATTTATGTGTATGACAATTCATCCTCATCAAACGTGTTCTGAGGAATAAGCGGTATTTCCTCCGCTTCTTCCTTCACTTTGAAGTTACCCTGCTGCATCTCCCACAACTCATAATACTTGCCCTTTAATGCAAGCAGTTCTTCGTGGGTTCCCTGCTCTGCAATCTCACCATGATCCATTACAATAATCACATCACAGTTCTTTACTGTTGCAAGTCTGTGCTCAACAATCAGCATACTTTTTTTCTTCAATTTATTATATATCATATCGAATATGATATTCTCTGTCGCAAAGTCCAGATTACTGGTACTCTCATCCAATATGTAAAATTCATTCTTCTTAAGGAAGGCTCTTGCAAGAGCAATCCTCTGCTTCTCTCCTCCTGAAAGACCATTTCCCGCTTCTACGGAAGGAACTCATCAAAAAGATTATTATTAAACAGCGATGATATAATCCCAAAAATCGTTATCATCAGCGATGTTATGATTCCATATCCAAACAAATTTGTCTACGGTTTCAATCAGACGATATATTAGTACCCTCTAAATCTGTTCCCATCATATCTCTTAATCTTGTAATTGTTGTCTCTTTCTTATAGTGCTGCATCTATTTTAATTATTTAAATATAAACTTGCCTTTCATCCAAAATAACAATCCCAGTATTGAAACTACGATAGTAAGTTTTCTTATTATGATACTTGCCTTTTCTTTTTTTAACTTCAAAGACAATAAATATATAAAACATGTAATTATAAATATAATAAAAATTATATCATTCATAATAAACGCCCCTTTTCTACCAAATATATTATTAAATGCAGACCCCTTAAAGACGTGCGCCGCAAGGCGGACACAAGATACTAGGCAAAACCATTATATGGTTCGGCCTAGTATCTTAATGTCATAAAATAATATTTAGTATTATCCTTAATAACTCTCTATATATTTTCTATCGAGATTGCGCATACGCATATGGAAAAAGCGGACACGAGGTATCAATAACTATTTTTACACCTTTACCTTTATTTAATTTTCCAATTGCCCATCCAGATAAGCCCGCAAAAGCTGCAATATACGGGCCAACTTTAGGAACTACAGCTGTTATATATGAAGCTGGTTGGGAATAATCCGCAAGTTTTTTCGTTTCTTTATTACTTAATAAAATTATTAAACGCCCCGGGTTTTTGGGGTCACTCTTAACTGATGCCCCTCCCTCAACATAAGTCATCTCATCTTCGCCCATTACAGCATAATTACTTGGCATTACTAATGCCCCATCAGAGCACATCTCCATTGTTTTGTGCCCTCCTTTGTTTAATTAATTTTTCTGAAACTTTGCGCAATCGTTTCTTATATGTCAACTTAAGCTAACATCACATTTTAACAATATACTAGACACTTATGTGTATGACAATTCATCCTCATCAAACACAGTCTGTGGTATCAACGGTATTTCCTCCGCCTCTTCCTTCACCTTGAAGTTGCCCTGCTGCAGCTCCCACAATTCATAATACTTACCTTTTAGTAAAATTAATTCTTCGTGGGTTCCCTGCTCTGCAATCTCACCATGATCCATGACAATGATCACATCACAGTTCTTTACCGTTGCCAGTCTGTGCGCAACAATCAGCATACTTTTTTTCTTCAATTTATTATATATCATATCGAATATGATATTCTCTGTTGCAAAGTCCAGATTACTGGTACTCTCATCCAGTATGTAAAATTCATTCTTCTTAAGGAAGGCTCTTGCAAGAGCAATCCTCTGCTTCTCTCCTCCTGAA
>CADBCZ010000116.1 GCA_902793335.1 uncultured Lachnospiraceae bacterium | reverse complement strand
CTGAGACCTCTTTCTTTTATACTTAAATGACAGTATAAAGGTCAAACCCGTGACAGGCAAGAGAAATAAAAATATGTCAATTCAGGTGGGCAATAACAAGCAAGGATATCTAAGCAGGAATATTCACAGAGTCTATATGAGATATTTTGTTTTAATAAAAATAAAATGCCATATTAATACATCTTTTAGATTTATGAAATGTCTAAATTAGAAAGTAGAGAGAATATGTTTCAGAAAAATGTAGTGGAGTTCAGTATCAAAAACATTAATATGATTGGAAACTGTAATAATGGTTCGATAATCGGTTTGTCGCCTGATGGACATCAGTTTGTGCAGAAAATAAAAGCGTCACATTCTTTTGATGAAATTGAAAAAATAATTACTGGTACGAAGGACAGAACGCTGTATATTGCTCTAAAAGAACAGGGTTATTTTGAAAATTGTACAGAGAAAAGAATGGAAGCTGCATATTTTCATTTAAATAATGACTGTAATTTGCATTGTTTAGGATGTTATTCACACAACAGCGAGCGCAATCATGGAAATAATATGACTTATGAGGAAATATGCATTGCTTTGAGAAAAATGAAAGAATTAGGAATTAACGACATTATTATTTCCGGGGGAGAACCTTTTTTGCGGGAAGATATATATGAGATCTTGAAATATATTAAAGAATCCTTAGAATTTCAAAGTGTTCAAGTAATAACCAATGGAACTATTACAAATATGTATGATCCTATACGGATTGCAAAATATGTAGATGAACTGAACATTTCAATAGATGGATTTAGCAAAACAAATTCTACGTATATTCGAGATAAGGGTATCTATGATACTATATTTGGAAATATTGATAAATTGAAACAAAATGGAATATGCTTGAAATTAATTGCAACATTACATAGACAAAATATTGACTTCGCTGGTGAATATATCAAACTATCTCAAAGGATAGATATTCCAGTAAGTTTTAGTATACTTACTTGTTCTGGAGATTTTGAAGAATTTGAAAAGTGGCTTCCTACAGAGGAACAACTAAAGCGATATGGATATGGGGAGATTAAAGGTTTAGATAAAGTTTATTCGGAAGCCAAAGGAACCGATTTTATTCTGATGGCTAGGAAAACTTGTGGGATGGGACAAAGACTGATTTCGATTTCGAATACCGGAGATATCTATCCTTGTCATATGGCACAATTACCATTTGCAATTCTCGGCAATATTTTAAGAGATAGCAATAGTGACATTCGAAGGAATTGTGCTGAATTTGCTGCAAAAGTAGACGTGGATAACATAGAATCTTGCTTGGGGTGCGAGTATAAGTATGTGTGTGGAGGCGGATGTAGAGCGAGGGCTTTAACTTTACATCAAGATGCTCAGGCGGCTGATGATTATTGCGTTATTAGTAAAACGTATTTTGAAACAGTATTTGATCATTTGGCACAAGAAATTAGCGAAAAATAGGCTAATTTGTTATTTGAGGAAAGAATATGCTACAAGCAAAAAATAAATGGAGGATACTATTATGCTGTTTAATAATTTTAATAACAAGAAAACTCCTTTGTGTTTAAGCATAGGATTTTTTGGAAGCTATATTTGCGCTGACCTTGGACTTGGGGTCGGTGACTATTCTGCATAAGGAGGGACAAAATATGTTATTCAATTTTTTTAAGAAAAATGGGAATACACTTTGTGCTAGCTTTGGAGCATCTTCAAACAAGGTGTCCGCATGTTCTAGCCATGGCATTGAATTGCTCTGGGTTATTACTATATAAATTCTAAAATACATTTGTATAATTTGCTTAATTTTTGACATAAGAATCAGCTTGTAGCATATATCTTATTTTAAATTTTATGTAATATATCCGTTATTTGAAAAAGAGGTATTAATGTATGACTAATGCAATTGAGATTAGGAATGTTTCACAATATTATAAGGATAGACAGATTTTAAAAAATATTTCGTTAGATATTCCGAAATACAGTATTTTAGGTCTTGTTGGAGAAAACGGAGCGGGAAAAACAACACTTATTAAATCTATTCTAGGATTAGTTCATATATCTTCAGGAGAGATTTTTATTAATGGTGAGAAGATAACGAATAATAGAAACGAGCCAATGAAGGATGTAGCGTTTATGTTGGAACCTCGTTATTGTTCCTATCTATCCCTTTACGATACGCTTAAATATATCCTTATTGTATCCAAAAAATATAATAAAGATTCAAAACAGGAAATAATGAGTATTCTTTCACAACTCAAATTAGATAGGGTAGCACGGAAAAATATCAATACGTTCTCTTTTGGCATGAAACAACGAGTTGCTTTAGCCATGGTTTTAATTCGAAAACCATCTATTCTAATATTGGACGAGCCATTAGTTGGACTTGATATGCAAGGAATTGAATTATTTAATAGCGTGATAAAAAAGCTAGTTAATACAAAAAAGTGTACAGTAATCATTTCCAGTCACCAACTTGATGAAATTCAAAAAGTGTCATCAAAAATTGCATATATTGATGGAGGAACACTTGCAATATATGATGAGATTGATAATTTGATTGAAAGTGAATATTGGTTTACTTTCGAGAATCCTATTAAAGATATTCCAAGTTGTCTTTCTTCTATGTGTAGTTATATTTCATGCGAAAGTGATAATATCTTGCATATTGTAAGCAAGGAGCATTCAATCTTCCGCAAAGTTACTGTAGCATTCAGTTCTAATAAAATAATTGATATGAGAAAGAGTGAAAATGGACTGAGACATCTGTTTGCAGAAAAGGGGGAGTAATCGATGAATATTTTAAAATCCGAATTTTTCAAAATGTTACATAAAAAGGAAACATATTTATTTGCAGTATTGATTTTGGGATGTTCGGTTTTTTTTTCAATTTTGATAGGAACAAACAATACTTCTATGCAAATTCAAGGATTAGATATGATGGGAGGAGGCCTCTTTACGGTTTTTTTCTACACATTTTTGTTTGAACTTTTTCTTTTCCCAATTATAATTTCTACTATTGTAATTAGAATTTGGGCTTCAGATTTTAGTAATGGTACAATAGCGTATGATATAACGATAACCAATAATAGAACAATTGTGTTTTTAGGAAAAGTGGTAGTATCTTTAGTGGCCTGTTTGATTTATACACTAATATTAATTGGGTTAGGATTTTTGTCTTACAAGATTTTTGCCGTGTCTGGAAAATACTATACCTCAGATTTACTGTATTTGGTGAATGATACATATTGGAAGTTTTTGATAACATCGTTGCTCGTGGTTATATTTATTTGTTCGTTATCAACACTTTTTTCTATGTCAGAGAATTCTACGCTTTCAATGGTATTAACAATAGGATTACTTATGGTATCTCGTTTATTGGAAAAAGTAAAAAATATTAAAGAATACATGCCGACGTATTTACTTAATTGCAGCAATACATTAACATCATCTAATCAAGATTTTTGGATTGGGGTGATAGTTATCATAGCGATTAGTGGAGGATTATATGTTTTGTCCTATAAAATTTTTAAAAAGAAAAATATTAATTGATCCATCTGCTAAATTAACAGATGTAGGTAACTATTTACTCTTGTCAGTAGGATTTGTTGTTTACTGTTTTATATTGGATATTGTATTGGTAGCGATTATAAGTAAAATATTCACAGATGAAGTTACTGTAAATATTAATAATATTGACAATCTCATTGTAGCACTTGTTTCTTTTTGCTTACCGTCAACTTTTTGCTTTAGTTTGCTCCCGGTATATATAAGTAAGAAATTGAGAAAGCGAGAGTATCATAATTTGGGTTTGACATTTGCGCGAAAGAAAAAGAGTAATATTATTAAATTGAGTAGTTTATTTTTATTCATAATTAGTTGTATTTTGCTTTTTCTGAAACATGAGATTGAGCAAGCAATAATGATTTTTTTTGTATTTATTTTTGTTGGGATAAACGAAGAGATTCTTGTAAGAGGTGTATTGTTCGACATTTTGCAAGAAAAATTCAAACCTTTTGCAGCAGCTGCGATATCATCACTTATTTTTGCTTTTATATTACACTCAGGAGGAGCATTTTATAGTAATATTTGCTTTCGCTTTCCGCTAAGTTTGCTTTTATTTTGGCTTTATTGGATTTCAGGAGACATCTATTCTAGTATGCTGATTCATATGGCGTACGATATTATAGTCAATTGCATATGACTTTAATTCACTAGTACATCGAATATTAAGTTGTTGATAGTTTAAGCATTCATTACTTCATCCGGTTTTATTTCATCCATTTTATATGTCCAATGATAGACAACCG
>CADBCZ010000115.1 GCA_902793335.1 uncultured Lachnospiraceae bacterium | reverse complement strand
GAAAAATGATTAAATTTGCAGCGCCACTAGGATGAACGAGTCAGAAAAGTGAACGGATATCCCCGTTTTGGGTGGGTGGATATCGACCGTTTTTTGCATCGAGCGCGAGAAAACGACATAACGCCTAAGAAAAAGCACCAAATGCTTGCTGATTTCTAATATTTTTCGTATCTTTGCCTTGCATTTTAAAGATGTATGAAAAAAGAAGCATTGAACATACAAGGATTTGATGAGTACATCCGTCAAGGTGAGCCAGAGAAGAAAGAAAAAGCTTCTATCTGGCAAACTGCCATTGGATTGCAGGCTGTGGATGGTCTGAAAACTTCAGACTATCTAAAAGAAACTGCTCGCAAACACATTGAGGGTGATATAGATATAGATCAGGTACGAGAACTGATAAAGACTTATTATGAGTCTAAAGAAGTGCGTGAGCCTGATGATGACGAGAAGCAGGAGGCAGACAAGGTTTCTGCTAATATCACAAAAATCCTCTCGTCAAGAACGTTCGACTTCAGTACTAATGGGCTTGTTTCTCTGCAGGGATGTCACGGGACTGTCCCCTGACATCCACTGGAAATCTTGAATCTCATTATAATAATAAGGTTATTGAAAAAAAGCATATAATAAATGGACATTTTAAATAGTTTACGATATAAAGCAATCGCATTTCTTGTTTCTGTAGTATGCACAAATGCTTTCGGATTAAATCACAATCCCCAAGCCATTAATAGTATCCGTATCACATATAACTATATAAATGGCTATGCCGTATATCGTTCTGTAGCAATTTATGCATTAAATAATAATACTTATGTTTTGCAAAAAGGAATAGATACGACTCATATTCAATATTTACCAGAAATCATAGAATGGAATAAAGTGTCTAAACTTTTAAATGACTATATCCTCTATGTAAAAGAAGATATTTGCGACGGGCTCAAAATAACACATGATGACTATTCTAATTATATAAAGGCGTTAGACGATAGTATCTATAATTATCTTCCATTTATGCAAAATATCAAGAAAGAGCAATATAAGTTGAATGAGGATACATTTCTGTCATTAAGTTGTGACGAGATTCTCAATATAATTGAATCTCCAAATAATTTGTTTTCCTCTTTCAAACCACTATTGAATTTGGAATTGGCATACGAAAATGGTGAAATAATATCAATTGAGCCAAAGTGGTACTTTGAAGGAACAACTTGGAGTGTGGTTAAAAATGGGCAAGAGAATTTTTTAGACAACAAATATGTAATGTCATTCCTAAGGGATATCTGCTTTGATAAATATGCAATTTTTGGAGAAAGGTTTTATCTCTTATTCCAGATAGCGGATAATATTAAAGAAGCTATCCCCGTGAATCATAAGTAACAATGATTATTGAAAAAAGTATCATGGGGCCGGTTCCTCTGATTTCTATTGACAGCGGATCTTTTTGGAATACACTTAAATATGAAATTGATAAATATAAAGAAAATGAATAAATTATTAAAGACTTTAATTACTGGTATTATTATATACGCCATTTTTATGGTGTTTATTGATTGCTTGTTTTCCTTTCTTTCTGTAGCAAAACAAACGGATTTGGATGTTTTGTTAATTGATAAACAAATTCCTCAACTCGTTTGTATGGCTGCTTTAATATACACCATAATAAATATGTGGAAGAAAAAATAATTCGTAATGGAATGAAACATAGATCATTATCAATCATATTATTTGCTGCCTGCCTAACCATCAGCGGACAGCAAATCAACCAGTATACAAAACAACTTGTTTTTGAATAAAGTATGAAAATTAAACGGAAAAGTACAAAAATCTTGCTGGGGGTAGTATCCCTGACCATGATAGCATTTGGGACAATGTGCTATATGTCTTTTGTTCAGTTGAAGAACATAGATGTAGCGGAAAGATTTGGCTCTCCTTTAGGTAATTCTACTTATGATAAGATTCTGGAGTTTAAAACACGTATCCTATTTTATGAGCATTGTTGGTATATACGCAAGGGGGATGCATATTCAGATATTCCTTTCCAAGATTTGGATAGCGTCCCACATACATATAAAAGAAGTATATTGTTTAATTGGGATAACAGTATAACAATTAGTGATGATTCTTTCAAATATGATTTGCATGTTAAAAAAGTCGTAATTAAACCAGAACTATTTCCTTTTAGTGATGACGATTATCCGTACAAACTTCATGAATCTAATGATTCTCTTTTTTCTGTTGTCTGTATGTATGACGAAACGAATAATGAAGTTGACATATATCGACAAAAAAAATCTATGCCATACAAAGGTAAGAGAGTTGGATTCCGTCTTAAGATAGACGGGAAGGTCTTGGTTACAGGTACAAAAGAGATGTTTGATTATTAAAACACAGCTTATGAAAAAAGTGTTATTATCAATTATATTGTTAGTAATCTACCAGAGTAAAATATTGTATACCAATTAGATTCCGCTTAGCAGATGATAATTATTAGAGCAATTGTAAGTATACTTATAATTATCCTGGTAAGGCAACTGCAGAAATCAAGGTACAAGAAAACTCGTCAAATGGTTGGAGAAATAATAGACCATTTGGTCTTATAAGCTATTATTGTTTATGTATATACTATATAGAAAGTTTTATTATAAAATATGCATCTGCTTAGGAATTGTATGTTGCATGATGTTTAGCGTATTGCTATTTCTTTCAAATGCAGATAGCATTTCGTCGGATCTTGGATTCATTCTCCTCTTATATGGTATAATACACACATTGTTTTACCTGATAAAATATTTAAGGAAAGACTTGAATTATGAAGTCTTAAGAATCGATGATAATGGTGTAATCATATGTAAAAAAAAGAATAAAGACATCTTTATTCCTTGGGAAAAGATTGAACATTTGATTTTTATAATAGATAACAATGCATCAAGAATTCTAATTCGTCAACAGAACAAGGAAACACACGATCTTGAATTGACACTGTATTTTTTCTGTTTCAGACCCCGACATGCAATTAAGGCTGCGTACGAATGTGCTGACAATGGGGATAAAGTACTAGAAGTAAAAGACTATTTGTATTCAACATATGAAGATATCATGTGGAACATATCAAAAAGAAAAAACAAGATGAAAGGTTGATACATAAGGCTTGATTTTCGCATAAATATTTGGCGGAATGAAGAAATGTGTGTACCTTTGCAGAATGCGTTAGAATTAATCAATTATGAAACAAGATCAGATTGTAATCTATCAGACAGAGGACGGTAAAACCCAAATCGACGTACGTTTGGAGAATGAGACGGTATGGTTGACGCAGGCTCAGATGGCTGAGTTGTTCCAAAAAGATAGAACTGTAATAACTCGCCACATCAATAATGTATTTAAAGAGGGTGAGTTGGAAAAAGAAGCGGTGTGTGCAAAATTTGCACATACCACTCAACATGGTGCCATCGAAGGTAAACAACAGACAAAAGAAACTGTATTATATAACCTTGATGTCATTATCTCTGTTGGCTATCGCGTTCATAGCAAACGTGGTACAGCTTTCCGTATATGGGCTAGACAAATCATTAAAGATTATCTCGTTAAGGGCTATGCCGTTAATGAGCGCATACGCCATGAGCAAATTGGAGAGTTGCGTCAGTTAGTTGGTATGCTTGGACGTACCATACAAAATCAGGAAGTAATCTCTAATGATGGATGTGTTACAGTTTCTTTAACCAGATGACGATGTCGGATAGGACTTCCTCGGACATGGTTTCTTCGAGGGTGTAGTACTCATCAGGGCGACCTGTGGTGCAGTGTTGGAACATGTGGTTCAGTCCCTCATACTCTTTTACCACTGCCTTCTTGTTCTTTGCCAGCAAGCGGCGCAGCACTGGGATGTTCATGTCGGCTGGCACCTGACAGTCTTTACTGCCATTGAGCGCCAGTACTGGACATTTGGTGTTGGCGATGTTATCTGTGGGGTCGTAGTCCATAAAGTACGATACCCATGTGTTGGTTTTCATCATGTTGCGTAGATTCTCTACGGTGATGTTCTTGGTAAATGGGTTGCCACTGGTTCTGGCCTGATACAGCATGATGCTATCGCCCCTGACAGCAGGACCTGCCAGCGACACGATGAAGTCGACCTTCTTCTGTGCAGCCAGCATAAAGGCTATCAGTCCGCCCTCGCTATGGCCCAGCAAGCCAACCTTCTTGAATCGTTTCTGCGCACGCAACCACTCGATGCCTGCAGTAGCATCCTCGGCCACATCGCAGTGTGGCAATGCCAGCTCGCGCCAAGCGATCGGCTATCACAGCAAAGGGTTTATGATAGGCTACTTCTTCATCGCGATTCTCTGGTCCGCTGCCTGTCACCATTATCATCACGCGTTTGGCTCCACCCTTAGGCACAGTAAGCGTGCCAGCAAGTGTAGCACCTGCCTTGGCGTTCTGAAATGTCACCTCTTCTGTGGTGTAGGGGAATGGGCCCTTGGGTGTTTGTGGGCGATTGGGGCCAGTGGGCGAAATCTCCTTCATATTGAGTGGAATCTTTATGCCATTCTGGGTGAAGGTGCCTTGCAGCTGACCATCGACATAGCGGGCAGCATAGCGGGCATCAATCGATTCGGCACTGATTTTTATCGAGTCCTTAGTGAGCAACTGTACGGTGGCTGGGATGCCTGCTGCCCCTTGCAGAGGGCTGTCGAGCGTACACTTGCCATCGACAAGATTCATCACTATGGGCAGTTTCTGCCCCATGGCTTCCAGTTCGCCGCTCCAACTCCTGCGTATCTCCTGCGCATTAGCTGAAAGGCCTATACAGGCTAAAGTTAGGGTTATGAATAGGTTTTTCATTTCGCTTTCTGGATGAGATAGATGAATACAAAACCAATGATGCCAACTACTGCCACAATGCCTATACACAACACTTTCATCAAGGGCGAGTTGGGACCAACAATAGCTATTGCGAGGCTCATTAAGGCCAATCCGACAGAAAGGATACGAACCATGCGAATAGACAGTTCTACCTGACGGATATTTCGCAGAGGAATGTTAAAAAGGTTGATATGACTCGGC
>CADBCZ010000114.1 GCA_902793335.1 uncultured Lachnospiraceae bacterium | reverse complement strand
TAATGCTGGCATAATAGACCTCCATAATTTGTCTGTATTAAATAAGTCTATTGTACCACATTTCGATAATATCAACAACTTAATTTGCGATATACTAGTGTTGAGAATCCTACATATATCCATATAACATCTGACACATTTTCATAGTTTTCACAAACATGACGAACTATTTCTTTAACATGCTTAATAGATAAATTGACATTCAAAATTTTAATGCATATATTTGTATTTCGTCTATTTGATTTTCCACACTCAATTTCACATATCTCATAATCATTCTTATCTATGTGATAATTATCTTTTTTATACTTTTGCTTTAAATAGATTCCACCTGATGATAGTTCTGGATATACCGAGCGTACATTAACGCCCTTCTCATCTAATTCCGAACGAATTACTTCTTTATATGTTGCAGGTATTCGAAAAACACATACTGGCAGAACCGAATCCAGAGTAACAAGTCCACCATTTTCATCATCTGCACATATGAAAAAACTGCCTGCTTGAGCCACAATTCTTTCATTTCCAACATTCAAATCAGCAGACTCTTTCAAAAATACCGGCGTATGAATGAAGCTATGAATTTGCTCCTCAGTATAAACTTCTTGGCGTTCTTTTTTAATTCTCTGAGAGATTTCTTTATCCGATAAATTTGGAAAACATGCATGAAGTGATAATGCATATACTTCCGGAGAATCGACTTTTTTGCCATTTCTTATATACATGAAAACATATCCGTCCTCATCATCAGCCGCGCCTTGTTTCTCACAAGCAAAATACAATGCAATAAGAGGATTCACTGTGATATCTAATAATCTCGTGGGCACACTGTAATGTTGAAGTAATGCAAGTTGTCCTATGTAACCTCGCGCTTTATTCATTTGATTACTATACATATGCATCATATCTTGATACATATTTCATCATAGCATTGTTGATACCTCGCTAAACTTTCTTCAAAACCAGATACACTAATTACTTCATCATGTGCATGCATATACTTTTCCTCTTTATATTGTGATTTAATACTCCAAAATTACAATTTCCAAAATATATCTAATCGCAATTTATCTTTTTTAGTGAATATGCATCATATGATTTTGTATAATATCCATCTTCCAACTTAATTTCTATCTGTGAATCACTTGTAAATATATTTTTTATAAGTACTCCTTCTGCATTATAAATTTCTACAGATAAATACTGAGAATATCCCTCTTTTAAGTTAATAATATCAAACTTTCCCTCTGGAATATCTAAACCGACCACCTTTGTTCCAGGTTCTACTCTAATTATCTTCCCCTGATTAATTTCCTCTTCCATTCTTTTGAGACCAATTTTTCTCTTTTGAATACGCTTTTGTTCCAACTCATTAAAGTCAATATTGTAAATTTCTTCTAGATATTTTAAAACCTCTACCAGTCCGTCTCCTATATACAAGTGATCGGAACCAAATGCATATTTCATTGTTCCAACACATTCAGGCGCAAGATAATCAATCCTGCTTTTCGTCTTCGTCAACCTATGTGCTTCTAAATCTTCGGTGTTTCTGCAATAGTTTACTGGATATTTAAACCCACAGCCCTCTTCCCCAGTCCAACCATTGTAAGAATTAGGATTATATGTTTGTTTTCCAATTTTATATTCTAAAATACAAATTAGATCCGCAATACTTTTATCAACTACCATTCTTCTCCACTTCCTTTCAATTTCCCCAATAATTACCATTAAATGGTTATAACAATTCTTTCAGTTTTTCAATCTCATCCTCCGACAGGGTCACACCTTTCCCCATCTTCTCATGTTCCGGTGCCCAGTCTCTAATATCATATTTAGGCTGTCCACCATTCCATGAAACCTTATTGAGTTCCTTTGTCCAGCCTTTTGGACTCTCTGAAAGAGTGCCAATATGTTCAACTATTTCATATTTAAAATCTGCCATAAATTCTCCTTTTACAATGCACTGAATTATTATTCACATACTTTTTTATCCAAAGATGGATCGTTCATAATATTTAATAAACTCTGATAGCTGTCAACATCATGATAAACCACATTGTCTGTAGAAATCTCATTAAACAGCCTTCTTGCGCACATAATTTTAGCTTTTTCAATTGGTCTAAGTTGCAAAGATTCCATGGTACCCTTCGTCTCAGCCACAAAGAATATATGCTTAACAGTTCCTTCATTAAAAGCTATTGCCCAGTCAGGACTATAATTTCCGACAGGTGTTGGAATTGAGAATCCCTTTGGAAGCTTTGCGTATACACATACTTCTGCTGCTCCATCCAAATCCTCTGCAAATTTACGTTCTACACTCTTATCAGCATTTCCATCAGTAAATACGTATGGTTGTATATGTTTCTCTGCTCTGAAGGCTTTATCTATTGTTATATGCTTCTCAGTTGTAAATATCTCACTATCATACTTACCTTCAAGCTGGTCATAAGAGATATGATCAACTATCATAGTTGCCTTCTGTTCCTTAATCAGCCTTATAACCTTAGAAATGAACTCTTCCGGATTATTTTTATACATGTCAAATTTATCCTTACAGATTCCTTTGAGGATAGCTGCTACTGTTCTTCGTGTAAGTACTGTTGCCTCTGCCACCTTGCCGATCAAATCATATTTTATCTGGCTGGTTTCAAAATGCTTAAGTGCTGTTGTATTAGACTTTGCACCTTTGAATGAGTCACCGGATTTAATTGCATCAGCCGATAATGTATCTTTCTGTTCTGAGATAGACGTTGTATATTGCAGCATCGATACATATAATTCTGTATCTATTGCATCTATCGCTTTCTTTATAAGCTCATTACTATCAAATGATACTGTATAGGCATACTTATGATTGATGTATCCCCATAAAGTCTGAAATTCTTTCTTGTAGAAATTATCATTTAAATCGTTGCTTGGTACTTTTGTTTCATTACCATTATCAATCATTTCATCAAGTATCTTGTCATTAAATACACTCTGAATCAGTTTGTGAATACCTTCAGCATATGCTACTAAATGCTCAGGAAGTGGAGCCAGATGATTGTTTTCCAGATCCATATGATATTGTTCGGTAATATTGTCATTACCATCCATTGTCACATAATCATTTTTAATCAGATACTGATAAACCATTGTAGCCTGCTGTTTATTAAGCTTTTCTGCATTTCCATTGACCATTACAGTTTTACCTGTAAAATAGTCAACAGTTGCCTTTCTAGGTCGGTCATACAAATCTGTCTTTATCTGTTTCTGAAGATCCGTCACAAAATCCTTATAGCTTTCACTTGCAATGACAGTAAGTTTATTAATTTTATGTACCAATGACTTTCCGACACTCTGTTCATCCATACGGAAACCATCTTGATTTACACAAAGCCTTAATCCTCTACCAACTTCCTGTCGTTTTCCAGTTGTACTGTCACTATGCTTCAACGTACAAATCTGAAATACATTCGGATTATCCCAACCTTCTCTAAGTGCTGAATGCGAGAATATAAATCTTGTTGGCTCTGCAAAGCTAAGAAGTCTTTCCTTATTCTTAAGGATAAGGTCATATGCAGATATATCATCCGAAAAATCGGAACCACGTTTCACTTTGCTATCAACCGCATGTCCCTTTTTGTCTATCGAAAAATAGCCTTTGTGCGTGTCTTTTACATCAATCCCCTTTAAGTACTTCTGGTATGGTGTATCAAAAACAGTAATATATTCGTTCACAATGTCGTTATATTCCTGTTCAAATATCTGACCATATTCTCCGAGGATTTCTTCGCCATCTTCATCATACTGGCGGTATTTTGCCACTTCATCAATGAAGAACAATGATAATGTTTTGATACCTCTGTTAAAAAGTTCCTCTTCCTTCTCCAGATGAGACTTTATTGTTTCCCTGATCTGTACACGGCGCATATCCTTCTCAGACACATCACCTACCACATCACCTCTATGAATTACTTCTCCATTTGTGAATGTAACAGTTCCTGCAATTGGATCAATCTCAGATACACGATAGCCTTTATACTGCTCCATATCATTTGATATTTCGTACAAATTATCATCCACATCAAAAATCCGGGACTCATGGTTAATGCCCTTTGTCTTGTAGTCCTTTTCATACTCGATTCTGGCTCTTGGGGCATGTTTCGGTGATATAATGATATCTTCCAGATATAGATAATGATCCGTACCACGGAAATTCTTCACCTGAAATCCCTTGACCTCAATTTTCTTTACAAGATGCTGATTATATGCGTCCACCGCATCTAGTGCATATACAAGATTATGATGTTTTGCATGTGTAGCCGAATAATTCAATGTAAACAATGGATTAAAGTTTTTAAGTGCTTTCTGTGTCGCATCTCCGCCCATCTTCTGAGGCTCATCCAATATAATAATCGGATTATTCGCTTTTATAACATCTATCGGGCGTCTACTTCCAAACTCGTCTCGCTTATCATAAATAATACGGGCTTCTTTGCTTCTGCCGCCCTCTTTCATGGATGTATTAAATGCCTGCATATTGATAATCATGACATTTATTCCGGCATTACTTGAAAATGAATCAAGCTGATTCAGATTGCTGCTGTTATATACGAAAAATCTGGCTTTTTTCCCATAATGCTCCATAAAATGATCCTGTGT
>CADBCZ010000113.1 GCA_902793335.1 uncultured Lachnospiraceae bacterium | reverse complement strand
GCGCCCACCTGGGAGCCTTATTAAGGTTACCCTTTTTTACCATCGATAGAAAAAGAATTTTTTTGCTAATTCAGGGTTGACTTTTCATAGTTGGTCTCCCCTTTACTGTTTTTTCTTAGGATTATATTTATTCTTTATATAATCTTCTTCAAGGCATAAAAGTAATTTATCCTGAGTTACCGGTCTTGAAAAATAGTATCCCTGAAGGTAATCTGCGCCCATATCAGTAATTGTCTGAGCCATTTCAAGATCCTCAATACCTTCTGCAACCACCTTAAGGTGTATAGCCTTAAACATTGATATGGTATGTTCAAGTATTCTTCTTGAAGTAACATTCTTCATAGCAGCCCAAACAATATATTTATCCAGTTTCACTATAGAGAACGGAAGATCAACAATATAGTTAATATTAGAAAAACCCGAGCCATAATCATCCAACGAAAAAGTAATATCAGAAAGCGCCAGTCTTGCCATATTGCGTTTAAGCTTCTCCTCAGAATCAGCCGCTGCACTCTCCGTTATCTCAAGATTTATCATCTTAGGTGGAACATTATATCTCTTAAGAATATCGAAAACATCCTGACTGATTGTATCCTGCATGCATTGGACTATAGAAAGATTGACTTCAACAAAATCAACCCCCTTTTTTTGAAGATCGTTACGGGATATGAATCTACAAACTTCTTTTAATACTATAAGTCCAATTTGTAATATTGTCCCATTCTTCTCTGCAATCAATATAAATTCTTCCGGAGAAATATAACCATATCCCGAAACATTAAGTCTTGCCAGTGCCTCCATGGAATGAATCTTCTTTGTATTCGTGTCAACAATAGGTTGATAGTGAACCTCCATCTTTTCAGATTCAACAACAGATACAAGTGCCTGCTCTATTGCCAATGCTCTTTGAAAATCCTTTATAACATGTTCATCAACTTCTAAAAAGCTTCCCTTACCCATATTTTTTGCCTTTGAAATAGCTTGTTCAATCGTCTGAACCAGAACATTCTCTGGAATATGTGTAGTATGAAGGAGACAGATACATGCAGTTAATTCAACTGCATATCCGGCTTCTAAATGTATCCTTCTCTGAACAATTCTTTTAATTCTGTCATATTCTTTGATGCGTTCATGACATTCTTCCAATACGATAACAAATACATCTCCACCAAATCTGTATATACGGTTCTCCCCATATTCCTCGATAAGCCCATATACCATCGTCCTCATTATTTCATTGCCACCTTCAACGCCATACATCTCATTAATCAACTTAAAATTATCCAGATCTATAACAAAAATCTGTTCCGATATTTTCTTCTTTTTATTAATACTTATATGTTGAAGAAATGCTTCTCTGTTAAGCGCTGTTGTTATTGTATCTTCATATATTTCCTGATTTTCATTGGTAAAATACATAACAAAAATTGCCAGAGCGGTTCCTACACCCGTAATCAGATAATCAGGAAGTATAAACTCTACTAAGGCAGGTGTGATTGCACATAATATTATAACCAGCACAATTATACACTGTTTACTCTTTAATATGTCTCTTTTACGAATCATATATATAACAGCCGTACACATATAAATGAACGCATTGATATAAAGATAAGCATGATATTTTCCGTAATGATATCCGGTATTATCGAAATAGAAAATGTATTTCTTCCAATACGATGCTACTACCAGCAGTATTCCAAATGCAGCCGGTATCCATATAGAATAATCCAGATGATCATATTTTGCCTCTATACGCTGTACCTTAAAATATAAGTACATTACAAATGTAGTCGGAATCAAACACTGTCCTGCCAGAAACAGCATATTAATTATATAATTAAGTTCTATTGGAACAAGACGATAATACGATATTAAAAAAGATGAAATAATATCAAGACAGATATTAGAAAAACACACAATATAAATAACCCTGAATATTCTGTTCTGAAAATCAGGGATAACTTTTCTGTTGAAAATAATCGGCATAAAAAACACCATGAATATGATTGTACATATCTCAAAATCAACATTATAAATCATAAATATAACCCGCCCCAATACAAATCAACCCAACCATTGCTATCGCAAGTTATATTTTAGCATATTTCTTAGATATTTTCCATAAAAAATACTGTTATTACATTAAATATTTTTAAAATAATAACAGTATTTTCACTTATAAACTCATTAATTTATCAAGAATCTCTTTTGCAACTTCATCTTTTGACATTATCGGCAATTCAGACACAGCCTCTCTCTCTATAAATGTTACCACATTAGTATCTGTACCAAAACCCGCTCCGTCAACTTTAAGATTATTTGCAACAATCAGGTCAACATTTTTACTTACAAGTTTTTTCTTTGCATTTTCAATAAGGTCCTTAGTTTCCATAGCAAATCCGCAAAGTATCTGACCTTTCTTTTTGTGTTCTCCTAAGTATTTTAATATATCTACCGTACGCTTTAGAGAGATAGACATATCATTGTCACTCTTTTTAAGCTTTTCATCAGCAACCTCAGTTGGTGTGTAATCTGCAACTGCGGCTGACTTGATAACATAGTCAGCATCTTTTGCAGCTTCCTTTACCGCTTCAAACATATCAGCTGCACTTACAATATTTACTATCTTAACAAACGGAGGTTTTGCTATCGAAGTCTCCCCTGTTATAAGGGTTACATCCGCTCCTCTTTCCATAGCGCAGCGTGCTATCGAATACCCCATTTTACCCGTTGAATGATTGGAGATGAAACGAACCGGGTCAATTGCTTCCCTTGTAGGTCCTGCCGTTACGACAACCTTTTTACCCTTCATATCCTTCTTATAGTGTAATTCACGTAAAATGTATGAAAATAATTCTTCTTCCGACGGAAGCTTTCCCGCACCTGTATCACCACAAGCGAGATATCCTGTCGCAGGCCTAATTACGTTATATCCGTAATTCTCTAATTTTTTAAGATTATCCTGTACGATAGGGTTTTCAAACATATTGGTGTTCATAGCCGGAGCAATGTATTTGGGAGCCTTACATGCCATAATCGTAGTCGTCAACATATCATCAGCTATTCCACCTGCAATCTTACCGATTACATTAGCAGATGCAGGGGCAACCATAAAGACATCGGCACGTTTGGCAAGAGCTACATGTTCAACGTTGAACTGAAAATTTCTGTCAAAGGTATCAACTAGACATTTATTAGCAGTCAGTGTCTCAAAGGTTATCGGATTAATGAAATTGGTTGCGTTCTTTGTCATTATCACGTTAACATCAGCGTGTTGTTTGACAAGCATACTGGCAAGATTAGCTATCTTGTATGCAGCTATGGAGCCGGTTACTCCGAGGACAATAGTTTTTCCATTTAACATATTTTTTACCTCTTTATAATATCGGACTTAGTTCTCCATGTTTCTCATAACGCGAGAGCTTTGCTATGTGATTATCGGAGTCTACAAATACAACATGTGGTTTATATTCTTTAGCTTCTTCTGGTGTCATCTGTGCATAACACATGATAATTACATGGTCACCTACAGAAACCTGACGTGCTGCAGCACCATTTAAACAGATCATACCGCTGTTCTCTTCTCCTGCAATTACATAGGTTTCAAAGCGATTTCCATTTTCAACATCACATATCTGTACATACTCGTATTCAAGTATTCCTGCTGCTTCCATAAGGACAGGATCAATTGTTATACTTCCAACATAGTTAAGTTCTGCCTGCACTACTACTGCACGATGAATTTTTCCTTTTAACATATTAAGCAACATGTATTTTCCCTCCGATAATTACATTATAATTCTATTATCAATAAGTCTTGTTGTTCCGATATATACTGCTATTGCGATTAGTACAGCACCCTCAATCTTCTCAATAGGTTGAATTGTGTCAAAGCTTACAACCTCAACATAATCTATCTTGGCCAGTGGGCAGGTATTTAGCTTATCTGTTATAATCGACTTAACCTTGGCAGCATCTTTTTCTCCGTCATCAATCGCCTTCATCGCCTCATCTAATGACTGATTAAGAATAACAGCCTGTGCGCGTTCCTCAGCTGAAAGGTAAGTATTTCTTGAACTCTTTGCAAGTCCGTCATCCTCACGAATTATAGGACAGCCGATAATTTCTATATCAAAGTCCAAATCAATTACCATACGTCTTATAATTGCAAGCTGCTGTGCATCCTTCTGTCCAAAATACGCTCTGTCAGCCGGCATGATATGGAAAAGCTTAGAAACTACTGTCTGAACACCCCTGAAATGAACCGGACGACTTGCACCGCAAAGCTTTTCAGGCAGTGTATGCATATCTACAAATCCACAGAAGTTCGGTCCATACATTTCTTCTACTTCGGGATGGAATATAAGATCAACTCCGGCTTCTTCACATATCTTAGAATCTCTCTCAAGATCTCTAGGATAATTGTCAAGATCTTCATTTGGTCCAAACTGCATCGGATTAACAAATATGCTGACACATACCTTGTCATTTTCTTTTCTTGCTCTCTCTATGAGGCTCTTATGACCTTCATGAAGATATCCCATTGTAGGTACAAGACCAACTGAAAGTCCCTGTTTCTTCCACTCCTTAACCTGTGCTCTTGTGTCTTTAATGCTTCCTGAAATTATCATTTTATTATACTTCCTTTCTTTTTCTCTATAAATTAGGATTTGTACGCGAAACTCTTCTTAAATTTTGTATGAATAGTCAGTTTGCCTGATTTAGTTTTTATAAATGCGTGCGCTTGGATAAAAAGTTTTATTTCTATGACTGTTTGTCCGAAAAAAGAGTTTCTATGTATCCCTTAAAGTTTAT
>CADBCZ010000112.1 GCA_902793335.1 uncultured Lachnospiraceae bacterium | reverse complement strand
GCATTCACACATAACTTTCAGCACATCACTCGGAGTAGAATCAGGGTTTCTTTGCAGTTGTTCCAAAACAGCAATCCTCACATCCTCTTCTTGTTCCATACACTCTGCAGTACTATTCACAAAATCATCATAACTTTTTGGAAGAGCTCTAAGCATTTCTCTAAAATCCATACCATCTACCTCCTCGCCATTTCTTTTATCGTCTATCTTTAGTAGGTTTTTTACCCAAATAATCCTATACCTACATCCTGCATGATATGTATCATCTGGATACCATATTCGTTTCTTTAAATTCATGGCTCATATCAAATCATCCGCCTATATATAAATACTAGTATACGGATTATAGCTTTTAAAATTATGCCTGTCAACCGAATTAACAAAAGTTCACAAAAAGTTCGCGCTAACAGGCACCAATGTTTGATGAAAAATAGTCAACCGGGCAACTATTCAAAGAATAGGACATTGGTGACGAGAAATGTTCTTCTTATATTTATGGTAAATCATTTTTTCAAAAAAATGCACCTAACAAAACATGGTTCTCTGTTTTATATTTACAAAATCAGAAACTTCAACTTCACCGTAACAATTTTTGCAAGCTTCCTTGACTTATCTACATCCACCCCCCTAGCACTAGAAATCACTCAGACTACTCTATTACACAGTGTTAATGGGGTCTGTCCTACTCCTCTCGCAAAATTTTGTTCCTTTTGGGTTAATCATATATTTACAGTTAATCATTATTAATCCTATGCTTCTCAATAAAATCATGAATTCCATTGATATATACTTCGGGAATAGAGAAATACTTTTCAGGATTCAACTGAAAAACGTAATCATTTTCTATATGATTAGTCTCATTTAAAAATTTACACGCTGCAGGATATTCTTTTTTTAATTGTTTCTTCAAATCTTTTTCTCTTTCGAAAAGTAACCTAATAGCAAGAATTTTGTAATATATGTTAGTATTTGTGTGTATTTCTTCAATCAATTTAGAACTATCAAGCTTACTAATCATTGTATCGTACGTATATCCAGGTATTATTTTATCAATTTCACACATTCCTTCATTAATTACTTCTTGTGTCATTGGTTGTTTTTGTCCATCTTTTGGATTAATTCTTCCATGTATAAGATTAGATAATACATCATAGCAAACCGATTTTTTGTAGTCACTTGTAGTAAGCTCATAGTACTTACGGAAATTTACAATTCTTACAAATAAGGGTTTTTCTTCATCTTTTGCAAAGCTTTCAGTAAGTATTACAGTATTAAGCAAGTCTGTATCTTCTATAGGCTGCTCTCTAATAAAACCATTTTCGTTTAAAATGTAATCAGCTCTAACCACTGTCGTTAGTCCATATGCTTTGAAAAAACTTCCATGGATATAATCAATTACTGGTTGTAAATCATGAGTAAGCATTAACACCGTTTTATCTCTAAAAGTAATTTCCTGCTGATTATCAAACATTCTTCTGATCACAGCAAATTTTTTATTATTATCAAAAGCTACAATAGGGTCATCTAATACTATTAAATCTGCATTTTCACTAATTGCATCAAAAATAAACATTACAAGAGCAAATGCATTCCTTTCTCCCCAACTCAGATGGCTAACAGGGTTATAAACCGCCTTCGCTCTGCCAAGCGGAATTAAATATGTTTTCGCTTTTCTTTCACCATCTTCTTTTATATCAAACTTGTAAGGAAAACCGGCAAGTGTAAAGAAATTATTAATATCATCTTTTCTATCATCAATCAATTTTTTGAGTTTATATTCATGTTGAAAAAATAATCCCTTCAACTGCCCAGATTTGTTGAGTAACTCTTCAATTTTCGTATTGATATTATCAACTGAGTTTTTCATCAAATCTGTAGTGTAATACTTTTTTAAAATTTTTCTATCTATCTGCATCGCTTTTAAGCACTTTTCGATTTCCATTAACTGATCATGTGTAACATTCATAGGTTTAAAATTTGAAATAGATATTAGTTTTTTGTATAAATATTCTGTTTCTGCTGCTAACTGAGTTAACTCAGCATAAAGCTCATCGGCTTTATCCTCATCCCCTAAATATCCAAGCAACGTAGTTTCTGCTTCTTCTGAAATATAACCCTTTTCAATTCCACTTTTCAAATAATCTAAAACTTGTGTCGCCGTTTTAATTGCAGATTTTTTAAATACTTTTTTTATCGTCTCATTCTGTTTACCAATAGTTGGCAAATCCATACTACTTGTACAAAAAGGACATAAAATGCCTTTCATATGGTTTATACCAGCAGTTCTCCAGTCAGCCCATTTTGAAACACTCGCTATATCTGAACTATAAAAAGGCTTATATGAATCAAGTTCTTGGTGCTTTTCAAATCCTGCTCCATTACCTTTCAAAAATTCGCCAAGACCACCTCTTCTAGATATGCTACCCGATTTATAATTAACTGCTAACATATATTCTGTTAACATTTTACTCAAATCAAGAATAGAATCATCTTTACTAAAACTACTCTGTAACTCCATTAATAAATCATTAATTTTCTTTGACAATTCTTCACATTCGTTTGACTGTAATAAAACGCTATATGAATCCTTAAATATACTTTCTTGAGTAAAAAGATATTGTTTAATATAATTCTCGTTAAATACTTTAACTTTTTTAAATGGAATGTCTTTAACATACGGATCTACATCATTATCCTCTTCATCTGAAAAGGGTTTAAGAATAGCCAAGTCATTGCCTTCAGCCTTCAATCTAATTGCCTCGCTAATTGTTGACTTACCCGTACCATTACACCCATATTTAATATTAAGGGTATTTTCTATTATTAAAAATTTAGCTTCAGTAATATTATTACAATTACCAATTTCTATCACTCTATCTGCCAAAACATTCCCTCCAACTATAATAATTCTTTTAACTTTAGGGACTCCTCTTTGGTCAGAGTCACACCCTTTCCCCTCTTCTCACAAGTAATTTCAAATTGAATCACCAATCTTATTAATTGAAATATCGTCTTTTCTTCTACAGATAATCCTAAGTTTCTGCGGATTCTTTAGCTTCGGAGAATACAGCTTATATGATCCTATAATAAGGTCAATCAGCTCTTGGTTTGACGGTGTTGATTCTCCAATTGTTGTCTGCCCTCCACCAAGAACCGAAATACAAACATCTTTTTTCTGATAATGTTTATGAATTTCTTCCCACATAACAGCTAATGATTCCAAATATTCTTTTTTTGTCGGGAAATATCCTCTTCCATTCTCGTCAAGCTTTGCGAACGCTAGCAATAAATCATCACCATTAGGTGCTATAGACCCTGATTTGTATTTATTCAAATTCTTATATTTCGACTTTTCTTCCTCTGGTTTCAACCCAGCATCCGATATTATTTTTTTCATATTAATGTTCTTATGATTAATCAAATACTGTCCGCAAATTGATGTTTTTTTAATCTCATGAGGAGCAGTTCCAATTTTTGTAGTAAAACATTCATCGAAAGCAATTACCTTTTGACAGCCTTTGCATTTGAACAAATTCCCATACTCAACCTGAATTGTATAGTTTCTACCCTTTATCTTCACCCTACATCGGCACAAGTCAAAAATCACGTTAATAAGAAATGAAAGCAGTAAAACCACTATCAAAAACCCAACCCTATTGATTAATAAATTCTTATCATCGGATAATTTGCTACTTAATTTCACACAATCAATGATAGAATCCGGTACAAGAGTCAAAATAGTTGTAACTGTACTTATACCCCATGTAAAACTACGCTTTAAAAGTTTACTCATATCCCAGTGCTTCCTTTATATATTGATAATTTCCCACCTTTTCTCCTAACGCATTGTTTATCCAGAAGGGATATGCATCATCTTCATAGTCGCTCATGTATGAGGGAAGCCAACTGTTTTTTTTATAGAAAGAGTTATAAAAAATGATAATTTTCTTTTTCTTTCTCTTCGCCTGTTTGAATTCATGTTCAAGATAAGAAAAAGTGTTTATACTACCAAGATCCTCATATTCGGTAGGCGTATGAGTAGCTCCTTTTATTTTGCATGTAGATGTTCCATTTGTATTCTGCTTATAAGGAGTACAATCACATCCTTCGCCCTCATCATTTCTTTTACATGAACTTCCAGCAGTTCGTGATGCTGTTTTATCACCAATAATAAAAATAACCGCAGATGATACGTTAATTTGAGCATTAAACTCTTTCTTAAGATCGCAAGGACGGCAGTCATAGTCGTCAGAAACACTTCCGGACACGACCTGTGCTGTGTCTACAAAGTCAGTTTTATGCTTATTATCCGTTCCCCAACTATGAAGAAGATCAATTACTTCTCTGTCTCCATCTCTTTCAGAATAATCTGCGCTGATATAAACTCTTTTACTCATATAAATTCAACCCCTTTCTGTAATATCTCTTCATCGTCATCATTGTTTATATACTTTTGACAAAATCATTAACTACCTCAAAACCGTTTATAACCTATTCTTACCATTATTTTACATCACCCTATCACACATTACAACTTATTTCTTACGTATTTAGTTATTAATTCCATGTCAAAACAAAAAAAGCGAACAACCATACCTCTCACAATGATATGATCATCCGCTCCATTGGAATCAGATAAGATCACTATACAAATCCGCTCTATACACGCCATCGGCAATCAGCTTCCTAAAGCCCTCCACCACCGCCGGCTTGTCCTCTTTATATGTAACTCCAAACCACTTATCATCTGTCGGCAAAACTGCATAATCCACTCCATCTTTAAGCATCTCATCAGCAATAATTGGAAGAAGATATTCATCTTTAAGTGGATCGGTCATACTCTCCTGAAATACCGGAAATCCCTTTTCAAGCACATCAATAAATTCAGCCGGATAGCACCAGAAATTCATCGAAACAAGAGACTTTACATCAAGCGCTGTGCCATCAGCTTCCGCACCGGATGCAGTCTTTATAATGTTCTTTGTTTCATTTATTCCCACTAACCTGCCCTGATCTACAGTACAGACTCCACGAGTCACTCCACCATTATCAGATAATGTATTATATAAA
>CADBCZ010000111.1 GCA_902793335.1 uncultured Lachnospiraceae bacterium | reverse complement strand
CTCCCAGTTGGAAACCGTCTGCCTCGTGACATGAAACTTCTCAGCGAACTCAGTCTGACTCAGGCCTTCAGCTTTTCGTATTTCAAGTATTTTTTGTCCTATATCCATAGTTCTGCTTTCTTTGTCAGTCATTATTGTCCATCCTGATTGTATATCCCATACCCGCTGCAGTCACGCAAGTGGAGTTTTACATGCGTTTTACATTTGCCCAATTTCAGGGTATCTATCAACAAACGAACAGCAGTCCGTAGTAGACTGCCGTCCCTTCACCCTACAGCATATTGTAACACTTAAGGTAATGATTTATTTACGTTTCCACAATAGTTTAGAATCAGCCTTCATTTGATCAATCATCGCCTTCTGTTCCTGATCAGATGCGTTGATGGGAATCAGCTCAGAATGCTTATTATTCATTAATCCTTGATCAATCACATATTTTTCCGGAGCCTTACTTCCTTAGCTACATTTCGACTACGCGATCTGCATATTTTAAGAGTTCTCTATCATGTGTAACCATCACTATAGTACTTCCCTGCTCTTTATTTATTTGTGATAGCAAGTGCACTATATGATCTCGATTAGTTGTATCCAAATTTCCTGTAGGCTCATCAGCCAATAAATATGGTGGCTTATTTGCCAAGGCTCTTGCAATCGCGATTCTTTGTTGTTCCCCTCCCGACATCCTGTTTGGAAATTCTTTATCTCTTCCTGCCATACCCACCTGTTCTAACAGTATCTTTGTTCTTTCTTTTTGCTCATCTCTTGGCATACCTTTATACCTCATTGGTAACTGAATGTTTTCGCCTGCACTAAGATCAGGAAGAAGGTAGAACGATTGAAAGATATAACCGAATAATGCATTTCTATACTTGGCAGCTTCTTTTCTGCTAAGTATTTCTGCATTAATCCCTTCTACCAGATATTCTCCCGATGTCAGATTATCAATGAGTCCGATTATGTTGAGCAGAGTCGTCTTCCCGCAGCCGGATCTTCCGAACAGAATTATAAATTCTCCCCGTTCTACGCGAAGGTTCACGTTCTCCAAAACATTCTTATCATTACCATTTGTATTGTATGTCTTGTAGGCATTCCTTAGTTCAATCACAGCTTATCTCCTAGTTGCAATGCAACAGATCACTTATGCGGAGTCTCATAATCCGCACGCACACAGGTATAACCATTGCTGCCGTAAGAATCAGCAGAATCAGCATATCAGTAGCTATCACGCTACAACTAAGTTTGACAGGAAACATGGTATCAAAGGGATACTTCTTTACTGCGACAGCGCCAATAATGCAGCCGATAATTCCTCCTGTCAGAATTAAAATCATGACCTCACACGTGCTACCACGAATCAATTCCCATTCAGTTGCCCCTAGAGCCAATCTTATGGCATAATCACGCGCCCTCTTACGCAATATCATCCTCATAGCACCAATCATGCCAAGTGCAGCGATCAATAAAAGCAAAATACCGGTTTCTCCAAGATAGGCAGGTATCATGACTGAGTAGTTATGATATTTAGCTGCTTCCTGTATAAGACTACCTACAGAGAACGTATATCCCCCATCGCCTATTTCCTCGAGGTATCTTAACGTTTTCCACAACAGCTCCCCATTATCAGACAACTCACCATCGTCAAGCGAAAAGCTTGTAACTACATGATCTTCCTTGCGAAGATCATCATATACATTCTTTGAAAAACATGAAAACAACAATACGTCATCCATACTGATTGCTTCCCCGTCTATTGTTGTTATCAATGATCTACCGCTTATAGACTCTGGCATTGGTTTCACTTCGTAAGGATGTCCCCAATAATAGAGTGTGCCATTCACAACAGAAACACTATCGTTGAAAAAGACAATATCATCTGTAAGTGACGAAAATAATTTGCTTGATACATATACAACATACTTACTTAGTTCATCTTCATCCATAGTCATTATGAAAGCATTAGTGACATCATCACCTGAAGCATAAGCTGTAGTACAGTATGCCGTATAGTGAAATGCACCATTCGTGATTTCTCTTAAAGAGTGTATCTCTGCATTGCTAAGCACAAGGCTTGAAGTGTTTTCATTGTTCGGGTGAGCCTCTATATTAACCCTACCGCTCTGTATTGAATTGTTTGCATTTTCGATTGCCATACGCGCTGAGGTAACATGACTTAGTGAGTATGTAAACAGAGCTACACAGAGCGCGAGTTGCACAGCAATAAAGCAGTATGCACGTCTTTCTATATAAATGTAGCGGATAGCATCTTTGATCATGCTGTTCACACCCTCTCTTCCAATAGATCTGCTATACACGTCCTGTTGATCCTACGAGCTATCAATGACGCGAGCATCACCACGAAAGCAATGGAGAATACTGATATAGCCACGCAGCCTCCAATGTCAAATCTGATCTCATTGGTCAGCCCCGCTGTAGCCATTATCTTAGGAAATGTGATAAACAGTGCGATAACCGCTGTTACACCAGCAGGTATAAAATCACACAGAATAATCTGCAATATATCAAAATACTGCGCTCCGTATGCCCGTCTGATGCCATAGCGAGAAATATGGGTATGCATCTCGCTTATCAGTACAATAACAGTATTAAGTATTCCGATAATAACTGCTATTATCCCTACCATACTTCTTGTAAGGATCATGTCGATTACGAAGTTTTCCGTCTCGTCTGCACTAATTACAGAATTGTTTATCTCTATTACTCTTAGGTCAGGAAAGAATGTGTTCGCTTTTGTAATAAATGCCTCTATGGCCTCCCTTTCCCCTCCTATTGTCTGCTGTATGTAATAATCTGGGTAAAGCACATTCATTTCTTCGTATGGGATCTGAATGATGTCTCCCCTGATGGCAGTGCGAATGATTCCCTCGACGGTATGCCCCTGTCCATGTATAAAAAAAATATCCCCAACGTGTATTCCAGTTGAACCAGCCAGGTTATCCGATATGACGCATTGTCTTTCCTTATCAAAGTTTTTGTCAGTGCCCACATTCTTCTCTTGTGCTTCATCTGCAAGCGACTTTTCGGAGGTAACAACAACTGGAAATATCACTCCCCTATACACTATTACATCGTCAAATCTTGCATTGATATATTGCACCTCTCCGTCTGTTTGTCTAACTGAGTTGTACAATTCCGTTGCATCCATCGCAGGTGCAGTGAAGGATGCTGTATATTCTGCACCCTTTTTACTGTCCTCAAGTTCTTTCTGCTGCATTTTGAAATTCTTAGCGCTGGTATAACAATATGCAGGCAGTATCAGTGACAGATATATTACAACTGTTGTAAGCAAAAAAGCTAAGACTGACTCTGTACGGATCTTAAGCATCTACTATTCTCCTGACAGGATCAAAATATTATTTTCATTCCTGTTTGTTATATAAATAGTGTTATTACTCATTGTCATATAGGATTCGTCAGGCAAGTCTTTGCCACTCCTATACATATATGGTGTTGATAAATAATTTCCACTGGCAATACCAAAAGTCATTATTCCCATCTCATACGAGCTTAAAAAGGTGACTTTATCACCGGAAACTACAAAGGACTCCGGAGCTCTTCCAACAGGAAGTGTGCAAATCTCTTCTAGATCAGCACCGTCAATGCGCCACAGGCTGTTATCTCCGCCGCACATTCCGAAAGTCTCTTCCTTCTCATTTATGAAAATGTTTCCCTGATTCATTGCATATACCGTCCCATTGTCCTCAAACAGAGAGCCATAGAAACCGATCCCGATTCTTCTAAACTCCTGCTCCTCCTGACTTTTGTAGTATATTCCGGAGTTTTTAGCGAAAGTGCCACATACATATATCCCACCATTTTCATCGATCGCTATACTAGTAAAATGGTCATCCGGACTAAATTTAACATCCGGAAGATGTAACTGATCGACATAACCAAAGTCTTTATCAAGTATCTCGATCCTGTCATTTCCAGAATCCATGACATAGTAATACCCTCTGGTATAAGCAAGTCCTGTTGGATGAAGAAACTCACATTCTCCATTGCCGATCTCTCCAACTTTGCTCATATTCTCTCCCTGAAGGTCCATAACATACAGACAATTGTTCCCTGAGTCAGATATGACTATTTTTTCTTCATCGACAACTATTCCTTCTGGTGTTGATATTCCAAGTTGTGAAAGATCTATACTATCTGCTTTCAGATCCGAAGCATGCACCTCATATGTATATTTCTGAGCCTCTTTTGAGCGTTCTTCTGCCTGATCTTCATCTATTATTGGGATTAAAGCAGTTTTCCCATCTTCTTTGAGCTCCGTAGTGATTGTGTTACTCCTTGAATTTGTACTGCATCCAGTTAACATCAGAAAAACAAGCAGCATTGCTACTATTTGCATGACCGATTTATTTAATAAATGACTACAATTATCTTTCACTGTCCACTCATCCTTTTTTCAATTTGTTGCTACAGTTATTGTCAAGTTGATTTGTTCACCTTCACTTATTTCCTCACCCGGCAGCGGATCCTGATTGCTGACAATCTCCTTGCCGGTATCATTGCTCTCCACATACTCTATGTTGCCGACAATAAGGCCGCTCGCCTTGATAGCGGCCTTTGCATCTTCCAATTCCATGCCTACCACATCCGGCACCAGCAAAGCAGATGAATTGTCTTTTTCAGCTTCTGTGGCAGAACCCGAACATGATGATCCAATCAAAAGCACTAATACGGCTATTATTATCAAAAGTGTTTTTCTCATTTTTGTGAGCTCCTTTCAATTTCTCTGACTATCATCCTTCACCTAAATAAATCCCGTGTAGTCATGAAATGTGACATGTTTTGATAATTCTTTTTTCGCGCTATAATGGAATCACTATTTCACAGGAGGAATCGATGATTTCATTTCTTGTTTCAGTTGTAAAGGATTTTGCAGAACTCGTATCCGATAAATATAAGGCGATGATGATGAAGCTTTCGCTTCAGATAACCGGCAACAGAGAGGACGCCGAGGAGGCCGTCCAGGATGCTCTGCTTTAAAGATAACGGATATCAATTCCGCAGATGCAAGAAACTATATTTACACAGTCACAAAGAATGCCGCCCTTAAGATACGCAGGCAGCAGGCAAAACATGATTCCGATGTCACATTTTCTGATGTAGAAGGATTTATTAATATAGAAGGACAGCCGGATATTGATGCATTCAAGGATGAGTATGGCTTCTCCGAAGAGGTCGCGGGTGCCCTTAAACTTCTTAGTAATGAGGACCGGGATCTCATATGTTATTACTATGGTGCAGGATACAATTACAAAGAAATATCTGAACTAATGGGTATCAGCCCTCAAACGCTGAGGAAGCGCATGGAAAGAACAAAGACAAAGCTCGCAGAGATTTTAAGCAGGGAGAGCATGTGAATGTCAAAAGAAACAGCTGAAGCAGAAAGAATACTGACTGAATACGGCCGCCTGATGTTTGATTCGCATGCCCGCTATTTCAGCTCCGATGTCGATGTCATTCAGGCAAAAGCATATGCACCTGTTCGCGCTCGTTCAACAAAACACATTGGGAAGAGAGCGTTAATACTGTGTGCAGCGATGATCCTCGTAATGTCGCTGACTGTAGTTGTTTGCTCCGCTTTAGGCCTCCAGATCTTCAATTATAAATTTGACATAAAAGACGGCTTCATCGTTATTACAAATCTTGACGAGGAAAACGGCACCTGCTACTACCGGCCTGAATATATTGCCGATCATTACAGTTACAGTGATACAGTGAATCTTAATGATTCAATTGTTTTCTACACATACACCAATGATGATAACGGTCTGGAATATACGATAGAGGAAAGCATCAGTAAAGATGGTATCGTATATGCAGACAACGAAGGCTATGACATCAGCAAAGAAATATATGGTGAGTATGAACTCATAGTCTTCCGTGATCAAACCAGTCCTCTCATTGTTGTATATATGGAGAAGAATGGTACATACATTGCCATAACCGGGCAGCTCTCTATGGAAGAAATCCATTTGATCATCGACAGCCTGGTTGTTGATGACAGCATTTGATTCTCAGTAGAGACGTGGCTCAACAGTGGTAACAGCAACATACCCTACTGCTATGGTAAATATACACACAAATTATTACTTGTGTGTATATTTACTTTATTATTGCTGTTGACATCTCCAGTGGCAGCAGTTATTATTTGTTTGAGTTAACATACACACGCTACGGAACTGTGTGTATGTTTACTGCAATGCCAATCAGGAGAATATAAATGCTATATACCTATAACGACTGCATTAAAGAATATGGCAGTGACTACCAGCTGAAGAAAGCTCTTTTAGATCAGAAGCTGTACAAAGTAGAAAAAGGCATCTACTCATCAGAGAAATATGCTTCTGAGCTTGCCGTTGTATCACTGAAATATCCTAACTCTGTATTTACAGATGAAAGTGCCTATTATTATCATGACCTTACTGATGTGATCCCTGATCATTATTTCCTTGCAACCCGCCGGACAGACTCACGGATCAGAGACAAGCGGGTGATCCAGTCGTTTATATCTAACGAAGTCTTTGACCATGGCATTATTGATATG
>CADBCZ010000110.1 GCA_902793335.1 uncultured Lachnospiraceae bacterium | reverse complement strand
AGAGGAGTAGCCTTAGAAGCCTGACCACCGGTGTTAGAGTAAACCTCAGTATCGAGCACGAGGATGTTAACGTCCTCACCAGAAGCAATCACGTGGTCGAGACCACCATAACCGATATCGTAAGAAGCACCGTCACCACCGATGATCCACTGGCTGCGCTTTACGAGATAGTGGTCGAGGGTCTTCAGCTCGGTGCAAACTGGGCAACCAGCGGCAGCACCAGCTGCAATCTGCTCGCGAAGCTTTGGAGCAATCTCCTTGGTCTTGTCGGCATCGTCCTTATTGTCGATCCACTCCTGAGCCAGAGCCTTGTACTCAGCGCTGGTCTTATCGCTATCAATCATCTCCTGCAGCAGCTTAGCTACGCGCTCCTTCATCTTCTTGTTACCAAGAGCCATACCCAGACCGAACTCGCAGAAGTCCGTCCTCGAACAGAGAGTTGTTGAATACAGGACCCTGACCCTTCTCGTTCTTAGTATAAGGTGTAGAAGGAATAGAAGCAGAGTAGATTGAAGAACATCCGGTAGCGTTGGCAATCATCTGACGATCACCGAACAGCTGAGAAATCAGCTTAACGTATGGAGTCTCACCGCTGAAATATTAATTTTTAATAATAAAATAACAAAAAACTTTGTTTTCTCGAAAATTAGTGCTAATTTTGTAGCAATTTTACGAATTATCGATAAATTTCCAATAGATTAGTGTATGATAAGAGATTTTTGGGTAGAAAATTACCTTTCAATTCGTGAGCGGCAAGGCATAGATTTTGTTGCTAAAAGTGGAAATGAATTTCTGAATGTAGAAATTGCTCCGGGTGTTTTCTTGAATAAGTTGGGTATCTTATATGGTGCAAATGCTTCTGGTAAGTCAAATATGCTTTTTGCAATACAAAATATTTTTAGTATATTATATGAATCTCGGAATGATATAAATGAAGAGGTTTCTTCTGCTCCCCCCTTTGAATTGACAAAAGAGCAACCAATTAAGATGCATGTATCTTTCTATGCAGATTCTATTAGATATGATTATGATGTAGAATATTATAAAGATCATATTGAAAAAGAAGTATTGAACTACTATCCGAATGGATCAAAAGCATTATTCTATGAACGTATGTATAAAGGTAATGGTTTTCAAGCAGATATTAAATTTGGAGATAGTCTTAAACTTAAAGCTAGGACTCAAGACACTCTTCGAGATAATACATTGAATAACCATTCAGTTCTTTCTACATATAGAAAAGTTTCTATGAAAGAAGACGTTCAGCCTTTAGCTTCATTATTTAGATGGATAGAACAGCACGTTCATGAAGTAGATGGGGATGAGCGTACAAATATTATTGAAGAACTGAAGGATGTTTGCAAAGACAGCAAACGCCGGAAATTTTATCAATTAATGCTGAGAAAGGCAGATCTTAATATTACTGATTTTCGCCCTATTTCTATTTCTAAGAAAATATCTGATGAGATGAGAAAAAGAATATTAGAAATACCATCACTTTCAGAAACGGCAAAAAGAGAAATATTAGAATCTCCCGAAGAAGATATTCTTTTTTTGAATAGTTCAAAAGAAGGAGTATTTGAAATATCAAGGCACCTTCAATCTATGGGGACAATTCAATATATAAAAGAATTAAGATTCTTATATGATTTGATAACAGGTTATCATATATATCTATTGGATGAATTGGATGAAGACTTGCATTATGATCTTTTATTGTATTATCTGAATGTTTTTATATACAATTCAGAACAGTCGCAATTACTTTTTACGAGCCAAGAGACTTCTTTACTTGCAGAGGAGTTGTTAAATGAACATCGTGATTTAGTTTGGTTTGTAGAAAAAGATCATGATACGGCTTCCTCGCAGTATTCAAGAGGGGATACGTTTGGTTTGCATAAGAATTTATCCTTGTATAATTCATATAAAATTGGAAAGTTGGGAGCTAAGCCAGAATTAGGTTCTCCATTTATTGATTTTGAAATAGAATAAGGGTCATATGGGTAAATTAAAAGATGCAATTGTAATATTGGGTGAAGGTCCAACTGAATATTTCTATATCAATTCCTTAAAAGATGAATTCCCATTCTTGCAGAATGTGGAACCCAAAATACCTAAGCATACGAATTTGGCAGAGTTGCAGAAGTTAATAGAAGATGCTGTGGAGAAGGGATATTCCAAGGTGTATTGCGTGATTGATATGGATAACAAGAAAGATGGTATAGAAAAAACGAAATACGAAAAGTTAAAGAACAAGTATATGAAGCCAATAATAAAACCTAAGAAAGGAATAAATTGTGAGGTTGTATTCTTTGAGACAGAGAGATGTACAGAATTGTTTTTCTTGTATTATTTCAGATATACTACAAAAGAATACATTTGCTCGGATGATTTAGTGAAAGAATTGAATAAAGAATGCGGTTACTTAAAAGAGCAAAAGTTTTTTGCGCGTCATCCATTGCATCAATATTTTATAAAGAAAGGTGGATCATTGGATAATGCCATCGCAAATTCAGAAAAATCTTGCAAGTCCATTGAAACGACAGAAAGAGATTGTACATATTCTCAACTAGGGAATATGATAGAGTCATTAAAAAAGAAATAGATGATATCATTATCTATTATTAAGTAGAATTTTCATTAAATATTAAAACTATGGCAGAAATTGATAATGATGAATTGGAGTTCGAGGCATTGGCTAAATGTTCAAAAGCTCTTTCAAAATTAGATGATGAGACCAAGAAGAGGGTTATTCATTATTTGTTGATAAAGTACAATCTAATTAATATTGGAGATACTTTTGTTACTAATCCATCCTCAGTTCCTACAAGTCAATCTAATCAATTGACTTGTAGGTCGGATTTCCCAGAACAGTCTTCAGATGAAGGTGAGCTCATAGATACGATACCGTCAGTATACGAGTTGGTGACGAAACAATATGCTAAGTCGGAAACGGACATCCTATTATTGATACTTTACAAAATGTCCAATGGTAACCAGAATCCGATAAATCGTTCAGAAGTGGTTGAGGCGTATAGAGATAATAAAGTGTATTCTGATACTAGACGGAAGAATGTTTCAGCCAATATTAATGCCCTTATTAAAAGATCCTATATAACAGCCCCCAATAGTTCTTCTTATGCCCTTACTCCTGCAGGTATTGAACAAGTGAAAGCAATTGCAGAAGGACGTTCGACAAGTGTTTCAAAAAAGAAACAAAAGAATAAAACTAAGAAATGAGAAATAATAAGGATTCTCTTCTTTCAGCAATCTGCAATAAATTCAAATTGAAATCAGATTTGGCAATCGGTTTCGTGTGGCTACATTATAAGCTGCATGAAACTGAGTCGTGTACTATAGAGCAAATTAATCAGTATTTTGTAGATGCACACTTCTCCAAGTACAATTCTACCCGTTTGAAAGATGCTTTGAGAAAAAGTAAAGATATCATAACGGAGGGTACAGGTTATCGTCCTTCCAGAAAACTTATTGAGACTTTAGATCAAGAGTTTAATTATTTGTTACAGCTATCAGAAGAAATAATATGTGACGAAATGATTCTTCCTCTGTCACTATATTCTAATACAAGAGGCTATATAGAATCATTGGCGAAACAGGTTAATGCCTCATACGAAAATAATATTTTTGATGGGTGTGCAGTATTGATGCGAAGGCTCATGGAAATTCTTTTAATACATACTTATGAGGCAAACGGATTGTCTGATGAAATTGTAGAAGAAAAGGGATATAAGAATCTGAATGTAATAATCAAGGATATTATAGATAAAAAGAGGTTTAATCTACAAAAGCAGACAACGGATTCTTTGAACAAAATCCGAGAGTTAGGAAATTTGTCCGCTCATAAAATTCAATATACGACCAAAAAGCAATATATTGATGAGGTTATAACAGAATATAGGGTTATAATAGAAGAATTATTGTTTCGTTCAAATATTAAAAAGTAAATTGCGACATGGAGAGTGAAAATACTGATAGCCGTCCGTTCACTCTTGTTGACATCTTTCTGGAGGTGTTGGAACAAAAGTTTAATGATGAAAGCCAAAAGTCTTATATTCGGAAAGTGAAAACACTGATGGATGTGCCTGAGTGCGCTGAGTATCTTAGTTGTGGCTTGATGAATGCGATGGGACATCCAACTCCAATTACTGCAAGTACGGTTGACAAGGCTGTTGATTGTATAATTCATTTTTATGATGATAACATCGAAGAGAATCACGAATGGACCAAAGAACAGAAAAAGGTGCAGAAGGGACTGATGAAGAGTTTTATGAACGAATATCGTAATGCCATAAAGAACTTCATTTCCTCACAGAATCTATTGAACTAAGTCGTAGATACTTTACCATAACTACCTGCCTGACGGCAGAGGAAATTGAGGGGCTGTAAGATATAATAATGTATAAGGCGAAAACAGAAACCGGCACCTAAGTGCCGGGAAAAGAGTTCTCTTCTTTCAGATTTGTCAGTCACGCCTCCTTTTACCTATAAAATATCTTGTCATCAGATATAAATCCAACGCGATACTTGGCACTACGAACCACGGCTAAAAAGAGCTTAGTATGGAAAGTGAAATAGAAGTGAGACCAACAGCGATAGGGTTATCTGCCAATCTACTTACAGACTGAGCTATCTTTTTGAGCTCAGTCTAACTAATTTTGAATAAAGGCTTTTCTTTATACATTTTTATTAAACTTATTATGCTAATTGTGATACCCCTGGAGCCGTTTCAGGCAATCAGCTTATTAGTTTTGGCTCTAATCTCTAAGGCGACTTCCTACTCTCCCGCATTTCATTGCAGTACCATCAGCGTAAGCGGGCTTAACTTCTCTGTTCGGAATGGGAAGAGGTGGAACCCCGCCACAATAACCACCATTATTATGTTCATAACTTCTGCAAAATTAAGAATTTTCTCTCAAAAACAAATAATAACACCTTGATTTATTATTAATTGTTTGTTTATATGTCAAAGTCTGTGTCGTTTTTTGTTGATTTTACTACTATCCCGTTATAATCCGATGGTGAATATTATGGCTAGTATAGCAGTAAAATTATAGTATTGTGCTATAATTATAAAAGAACATGTTATTATTAATGTTGTAAACTATAGAGTGGGAGAGACGGGGATTGATAATGTTGGTACAATTTCTCATTTTAATGATAGTTGTGTTATTCTTTATACATGGACTTTTACGGTTTTTTTACCACTTTTTAGTGTCAAAATGTGACAGCTATATTTTAGCGTAGAATTTTGTTATATGGATTTTTTTGTTATACAATCGCCATCAATAACCTTATTATAGACACCTTAATAGCAAATTATGCTGATTTTGCACATGGGAAGGCTTAAATTACCTGTTCTTAGAAACCTTGGCTGTATTAATTTCTGTTATTTTTGGTGCCAAATTTTGACATCTTATTTATTGCGATTTGTTAGGAATTGATAAAAGATCAGATTATCTTTGTACCCGAAATCTGCTGAACAACGTAAAATTGCGAGGCATAAAGTATTAATTAAATCAAACATTATGTACAACAGAAAGATTAACGAGTACAATGCAAAGATGTGTCAAAGCGCACATGGATTGCAGGGGTTCGCCAATTTTCTTGCAAATCAACTTTGCGGAAATTGGCAA
>CADBCZ010000109.1 GCA_902793335.1 uncultured Lachnospiraceae bacterium | reverse complement strand
GAGACTCTCCGTTAATTGTCATTTTCTCCATTCTATTAATTTAGTTTGTTAATGTAATATCTAGTCAATGATTCTGTGCACTTTTCATACTCCCGTATGCTTTTCAAGTGTGCGCTTTCTTTAATCGGAGTGCAAAGTTACAAAATTAAACTGCGGTCTACAAATATTCTCAGCTAAATAATCGTTAAATTTTGTAATTGTTAAAATCGGATGAGAGGTTGTTGAGAGGTTGAGTGAGAGGTTGCCAAAACCTCTCATGCTCCGCATCCCCAGTGTTTATGCAGGTTTCAGAGCGTTTGAGTGAGAGGTTCTTGTAAAATCCAAGCGGCAAAGCCGAGCGGAGAGGTTTTGACGAAAAACCTATTTTTGCAATGTTATCATTTTCGTGACCTCACGAAAATGATCATCCACACTGATTCCCCAGGTTTTACACGATTCTATGGCTCGACCAATAGCCACAACAAAATTCTCCCATTTTCTAAATATCCATATCGTTTATAGTTTTTTAATTTCGATGCAAAGATAATACTTTTCTACCTAATAGTATAATAAACATCCAAAATGTTACATCTGAAGAATGTTAAAAATAAATTTTTCTACATAAAACTTGGAGCTTTAGAATTAATTTCTTATCTTTGTGGCCGACAAAGCCTATTCTTTTGAGTATATGGCAAGTCAAGACATTATGGAATCCAGAGGCCAACGATGCTATTTGTAGGGCAGGCTGAAGGGAAAAGGCGTTTACGGACGTTATCATTCTGTGCCTTCAAACTTCGCAAATTTGAATCTATGTACAGAAGATAATGCAACGATGAGCGTTTGCGTGGGTTGATTATATCCTAGCTATTGTTATACACTGCTGTATAGCATTTGGTTGTTAATATAGTCGCTTGGCGTGGGCTGGCTGCGTTGCTTATCCTTACATAGAGGCAATGCGAAGGCCTGAAGGCAGGGGTAAGTGAAGGTAGATACTCCCCATGCCTTTTTTATTTCCACTAAACTAAAACGTATTTATTAACTGTTCCAAATGTCGGGGAGCATGGACAATTGAAACCTAACGTAAAGGAGGGTATGCTTATGATTAAGAAAAGTGTTTTTTTTATTGTTTTATTAGGAACGTTGTTTTCTTGTAGTGATAATACAAAGGAAAAGAGCGAATTATTGTCTAGGATTGATTCATTAAATATAGAGAATCAGAAAAAAGAGAAAGATATCAGTGAAATGATGTCTTATGTAAACGTTTTAGCTGATGGATTGGACAGCATCGCAAAACAAGAAGATTTATTATTTAATTCAAGTAAAGGTCGTGAAGGTTTTGTTGTTGATAGGGAACAATTAAAGAAGAATCTTGATGCATTCGAGAACATTCTTAATCTGCAAAAGCAACGGATAGCCCAACTATCGGATTCGCTTAAAGCTAAAGGTGAAAATCTGAATAAGATGAGTGTTTTAGCAGAATACTTAAATCGTCAGATAGAAGAAAAGAATCAGATTATAATGTCCCTACGTGCAGACCTTGCAAGCAATAAGACAAATATTGCGAATTTACGCAAGAAAGTAGCATCTTTGACAGAATCAAATTCTGATTTGGCATCAAAGGTTGAGAAGCAATCAACAGCTTTAGTTGCTCAGGCAGATATGATGAATGAAGGCTATGTTAAAATTGGAACAAAAAAAACACTATCTGAACTTGGTATTATTTCTGGAGGATTCTTGAAAAAAACGAAGTTAAACCATAATTCAATTGATCAGAGCAATTTCATGAAAGTAGATATTCGTTATTTTACGGAAATCCCACTAAAATCAGCAAACCCGACAATCCTTACCCAAATGCCGTCATCTTCATATAAAATAGAAAAGACAGGGAAACAGACGTCTACATTATACATAACTGATCCAGGAGCATTTTGGAGTGTTTCAAGCTACTTAGTTATTCTGTTGAAATGATTTTTATACAACTAATAGATTCTACGAGTATGAAAAAACTATTTATTTGTTTATTTATGCTGCTTTCATTTATGTCAATAATGGCTCAGCAAGTGTCTCATACTGTTCAACGTGGTGAGACTTTAGAAAGTATTGCAAAGAAGTATAACGTATCTGTTTACGCTCTAACACAGAGCAATCCAGATGCGAAAGAAATGTTTTATGTAGGAATGAAATTGGTTATACCAAGTACTAAGGCTGTAAGAAGGGAAATTAAGACACCTAAAGAGGATAAAACAATAGTTACACCTCTTACGCCTTCTTATGAAGAAACAGAGACAAATGATGAAGAAAAAAGAAAAAAATATGGTTTTATTAGTGCTGCAGAAGGAATGATTAATGCTCAAGACATTACAATTATGCTAAAACCAGACGATAAATATTATGGAATAAGAGTAACTACTAACAATGGCTGGTTTGGCATAATTGCTGGTTTCACACACCAATTTGTCAAATATGGAGCAGATGAAGGTTTTTTGGGTATTGGTTTTTCTCCCAAGTATACTGTTGGTCCACTTCTTGTTGGAGTAAGTCTATACCCTTATGCAAATCTATATACTCAATACAAATCGGATGGAACATATAAAAATGGAGAACCAAAAATTACAGACAAAACAAAAGTTGGGTATGGTGGCATGTTAGATTTAAGTGCAGGCCTTAAAATTTATACTACCAAGAAAGGCAAAGATATTTATGTAACAGGAAGCTATCATGTCGAAGCATTTGAATTTAAGACTGAAGGAGCTTTTAAAAATGGGCTATGGGGCGTTGGAATTTCATATACAATATAATGTAGACAAATAAAAACAATGATTATTATGAGAAAAAATGTATTATGCAATTTGCTTACCATTATGGTGGTATCAGTGTTTGGTTTAGTTCTATCCTCTTCATCATGCCATAATGATGACGATGATATGAAAGAGAAAGAAGTGTCTCTTGTTGGGACATGGAGACATGATTTCAGTTCTGGGTACATTCTGCTTATATTTAGGTCGGATGGAACAGGTCATATGGAAGAATACGATGCTGAAGAAGAAATGTACCATTACCATTCATCAGAGATATCTTACTATTATGACGAAAATAAAGAGCGTTATGTTCTTATTTTAAAGGAAGCAGGAAATACATATTACTGTCCTATTTTATATTTTAACGAAACGACATTGGCATTTATTAATCCAGACGATGAAACAGAAACGTATACACGAGTATCAAAATAAAGTAATATAACATTTACAAGTATAACTATTAATATACGAGATTATGAGAAAGTATTTCTTCAGTTTGTTGACCATCATAATGGTCGCAATTATGAGTGTTAACTTTGTATCGTGTACAGATGACGGCAATAATAATCGTTTGGTTGGATCGTGGTCTTGTAACAATCATTACTATGGTGGCTCATATGGCGGAGTAGACACCTATACATTTAAGTCAAATGGAACTTATGAATGGAGTTGTACAGGAGATTGGTGGTCAGACGATAGTGGTAGATATGACTATAACGAAGAAGACGGATTGCTAGTAATAACGAATAAAAAAGGCACATCTTGGGTGTATTTCATTACATTTATTTCTGACAATAGTTTTATGCTTATTGATGAAGAAGGAGATGATTATATATATTACAGGAGCAACTAAGATAGCGTAATCAGAGTGAGGGTTCTGATGATTAGGGGTATTCTGATTCCGCTAGGTCAAGTAGCTTGGCGTAAGCATTATTTAGGGTATCGATGAAATTTGGATTGTTCAGACTATCCAACAAATCTTGTTTGGTGCCTGAACAAACTATCATCGTTGCCTTGTAGTTTGAGCCTGATAGATATACAGCAGCCTCAATATAGCGCTTGGTGGGGTCGGGCACAATATCGTCACTCATCTTGAATATCCTGATACCATAACGAGACACCACATCAAGCGACCCCCTATCAGGATTGGCAAAGAAGTCGAAGACATCTATGAACGGCCCTGACTCTGGCACCTGATTCTCTACAGCTGTGATGAGACGCCTGATTTGTGTCTCTAAATATTCGTCGAACGTGTCATACATCTCGATACTCTTTGTTCATAAATTAAATAAGGTATATGCCATCACGTACAACATTATCGTAGAATGGGGTGATGCTGCTGGCTTCCCATTCGGCTTTGGTGTACATAACGGGGTTGATTTGTTCGTTGAGTTTCCAACCTAACTCAACAAAGGGGAAACTTACATCATCGTAATCGCTCTGTTCCAAGCGGTTCTTTGGCAGAACAATCAGGATATCCCAATCGGATCCTCTTTTTGCTTCGCCTCTTGCTCTGGAACCAAACAGAATTACCAGACTGCCTTTTGGGGCAGACTCACGAGCTACTGCTTTAATCTGGTCGAGAACCTTTCTGTTTTTTTCCGTCATACCATGATGTATTATTGTTTTGTTTGCAAAATTAGGCAAATTCTTATAAAAATCCAAATGTTTTTAGAAATATTTATCCCCAATCCCTGTATCTTAATAATACTTCTGTGCTTTTAACGAGTGACGCAGCGGAGGTTCTTTTCTAGTTGGGAGGTGCTGCTGGCGCCTACTAGGACTGAGGTGATATGTGAGGTGTTTTATTTAAATACTTTCTTTCCTTTATATATGTACATACCAGGGCGGACGGGAGGAGTGTTGAGACGGCGCCCTTGTAGGTCGTAATAGTGGGAATCGGAGTCGTAGGAGTCGTCTGCTGGGATGGTGGATATAGCAGTGGGGTCAGTGGGGGCTTCAATCGCTACGACGTAGCTTTTGAGGTATTCGTAATCTGCAGTTCTTACTTTCAGGTAAACTACGCCATTCATCAGGAGGGGCATATAGAACTTGACTTCGGCATCCTGTCCTGCACGGATATAAGCACCTGCTACCATGCTATCGCCATACCTCTTTACTTTGGATGTGGCAAAGTCAGCAGGATCGATGTCTCCATAAAAATCGGGAGTGATATATAGATTGTCTGTAAAGTCTGTGTCGTCGTTGTTGTTAGATCAAAGTGACGGTTCCTGTGAGCAAAATGATCGATAGGACCATCACTCTAATTGTTCGCGGTAGCAAAAACTACCATTCTACCGCCAAAATTCCAAATTTGATAAATCTTTACACAAAATCCATCAGTTTAACCTAGCAATTCAGGAGTTTAGGATTTATGCTATTCTGTTATTTCATATACTCTCGCTTAAACCACATTTTGAAAACAGGGTCTTCGAGATATACACCATCTGCATCTGTTTCTATAAGCTCTTTATCGAGTAATGACTCTTTAATGCGTGAGATATTAGACTTGCTG
>CADBCZ010000108.1 GCA_902793335.1 uncultured Lachnospiraceae bacterium | reverse complement strand
AAACTGCCTTTCCAGCACAGGATTCGTGCATCAGCACGAATTCTTCCTTATTTAGTTTAAGATTGAGGAACTCGGTCACGAGTTTCGCAATCACCTATTTTATTATTGATGCTTTCGCCTTTTGAAATGTCAAAGCTTACGTTACCTCCTGAAATGATAAGACTCCTCCCCTCCACAAGCACTTTCGCTATTTTCTTTCGAGCTTTATCATACATTGCTGTCACCGTAGTTCTGGCAACACCCATTTTAGCCGCACACTGCTCCTGAGTCATCCCTTCCGCATCCAGCAAGCGTATAGTCTCAAATTCATCAAACGTCAGCCGTAACGCGTCCTCATCAACGTTATCCGTAGGTGCAAAACCAAACTTTCTGGGAAGACCTGATATTCTTCTACATTTCGTGTTCTTGGGCATAATTCATCCTTCCTGACATATGTCAATATAAAACATACTCTTCATTCTGACATATGTCAATATATAATCATAAACAACAATCCTATCCTTAACATAAAAATTACCGCCCGGCATTCAAACCGAGCAGTAAAAACTGTTAACAATATACTTTTTCTTCTCAAACAAATTAAAAGCTTCAAGGGAAAATGTAGAGAATAATCTTACTATGTTGACAAATTATAACATTTGTTATGCGTTTTATCCAGTATTATCAAGGCTTTCACGCTTTATAAATTTGAATTTGTTAATCTTACAGCTCAATAGTTCGCAGCGATTTTATCATTGAGTCTGGTATTCAGACAAGAATATACCCTATGAATCCGCGAACAGAATAGTATGAATCCGCGCCATTGTGAAAAGTGAACACGGTGTCATAGCGCCGCTCGCAGAAAAGTGCACCACCTTTGCTACGGATATCATCCGGTGTAGCAATCCAACTTGATGTTTTCAGATCAAATGAACCGAGACTTTGCAGTCTACGATAGAGTTCCTCCGTCATAATCGAAATGCCGATTTCTTTCGCTTTCCGTTCGGCGCTGCCTGCTGGTGGGTTTTTGGTACGCCCTTGCAATGCCTTTTCGTCATAGCACAGGCTTCTGCGCCCGGTGGGCGATTCCTTTGAGCAATCGCAAAAAATAAGTTTTCCTGTCTTTTCGTCATAGCCAATTGTGTCTGGCTCGCCGCCACTTTTCTCCATCCTTTGCAAAACCTCTACGGCCTTAGGAGCCTCGCGTAGCCTACGTTCCAACTCGGACCATTCCAAATCCGGATGCAGTTCCATATGTTCTGAAAATCTCGCTTTAATTATTTCCAACATTATGCTTTACCTCCACAAATTAAATTTTATCTTCATCTCCATTTTTATGAAATCGAACTACTTTGAAATAATTGCTATTGCACAAGGCATTCTTCCTTCGACTACATAATACTCAACATTTTTATATCCCATATCATCAAAAAACTGTTTATATGTATCAAAATCAAATTGCCTTTTAAAATCTGCTCCGAGCATTTTAATAAACTTTACTGCCACTACGCCTGTTCTTTTTGACATATTTATATATGTTGGTATTATATATCTTTTCGAATAAATCATATAGCGTTGAAATCTTATCCCAAAACATTTCTATACTCCTCTAAATAATCCGTTTTGTCTGTAAATCTATTCTTGCCCAGTTCTTATAAACGGTTCTGAAATTGTAGCATCCAATAATCCTTTATATGCGCTTACTTTTCTGAATGTATTTCCCATCATTTCTGAGCTTCTATATTCTCTTATTGCATCCATATCAAAATCTGCATAATACAACCCTTCTGTCACATCGTCAGCGAGCACAATTGTATTATCAACGCAAACACCGTTTTCATCCCAACAAATAGGACTGTATGCACAGGAACAACCTGCATTTTGTCCATTCGCGTTGGCCATTGCTATTCCAACCATATTCTCATATGCTCTGGTAGACAAAGCTTGAATGCGTGGTCTCATCGAACCACAGTCATTAGGAACAAGAATGATCTCTGCCCCTTTTAGCATAAGCATTCTCGCGCTCTCAGGATATTCCCTATCATAGCAAATCATTATGCCAATTTTTATTCCATCAAAATCACAAACCTTAAACTCGGTTCCTGCCTCAACATCTTTTTCATCTGCAAAGTCACAAGTATGTACCTTTGAATATTTCATCAGTATTTCACCAGACTTATTAATTACAAATGCTGTATTTTGAGGTTGTTCTTTGCCTTTTGTAAATGATGTCAGTACAACACCTATACAATGCTTTTTTGCAGCTTCGCATATTTTCACGATAACTTCGTCTTCACAGGATATGCTTTTTTCATATGTCATCGGAAGTTCATAACCTGTTATAAAGCACTCTGGAAGCAGCAAAATGTCTGCTCCATTTTTTGATGCTTCCTTCATAGAACAGATTATGGTATCAATATTTCTCTTTATATTCGAATTCTCTGCACGAGACTGTAAAATCGCTACTTTAAAAATCATGTTTACCTCCGCAACCTGGAATTTAGCGCAGTGCCCATTCGCATTTTGCTGCACTACAATACACCTAATAACATTTCTTTCGCCCACTGATACTGACCTTTGTCTTCATATTCACGATAGAATACTTCTATCATCATGGTCAAATACAAAATAATATCGTACCAACGAAGTCTGCGTAATTCATTTTCAGAAAAATCAACTATTCCAAATCCTTTTAAGAAATTCTCATTTCTATTGTGTTTTCTAAATCGATCGTCCATAAAAGGCTCGCCCCATAGCGCCCTTTCCCAATCTATAATACCAGACACGTGATTATTTTTCACAAACACATTGCCTTCCCACATATCCCAATGAACCAAGGTAGCCAATTCGACTGAATCAAATACATATTTTTCGCTATCCAACTGTTCTACTAGACGTTGTGCATCACACCCAATATCTATACTTCTCTTTTGTGCATCAGATATCAGATTAGTTAGCATAACTTTTACGAAATCGAAAAGATAATTATATCTTTTTTCGTCTCCCAAAAAGCCAAATTGCTCATTTGTAATAGTAGTTAATTCTTTAGATATCTTGCCAATTTCTCTATCTAATACTGCAATAACAGTTTCAGGTAATTTATCTTTAATAAAAATATAATTATCTCCTGGTAATTTTTCCATGAAAAAATAATCCCCGTTGCATACTGTTTTAGAACAATCATAGTACTGAACATCTGCTACTTTAAATGAACAATTCTCAGACACTAATCTCATCGCACTAACTTCTGCCTTCATTAGATTTATTTCATTGGAAGTATTTCCAGTAGTATCCTCTGCAGCAATTTTTAAGATACTTTCACTAGAATCATCGAACACTGCATGGTATGTAACATTGCACATTCCTTCTGTCAGTTCTTTTATCTTAACCACCGACTTATTTGGAAATGCAACCCTTGCCATCTCTTTGATTGTTTCATTTGATTGTTTGTTTTTAGTAATCATTATTTTATTCTTCCTACAAACCGCGATTTGCTAATTTCTCATAACATACAGGGCACCCTAGTACCCTGCACATTATGATACCATATCAAAGACACTTATTCCATCATTCACAATAATCTTAAGAATCCATTCTCACTCATAAACACACTCCTTGTTTTTATTTATCCATAACGCAAAAAGAGGATATCTTCTAAATTTCTTTAGAAAATATCCTCTAAGTAGTGCTTTCTCTATTCGATTCTCTTTTCAGTGATTTTATATATCCTTGTACACTCTTTCATATGACTACTTCAAAAAGTGGTCAAATTGTAATTTACGGCCAATTCCAAAGTAGTCAAAATTAGTCAAAATCCGCAATTTTTAAGACTTGGAAGCCGCATAAACACTGACTTTTTTTAGTTCAATGACTTCATTGTCGGGAATAACAATACATCCCTAATAGCTGCACTGTCTGTCAGCAACATACAAAGTCTGTCGATACCGTATCCGATACCACCTGTAATTAAAAGCGCCTGTTACAAGGTCTTATTAAGAACATCTTCATTCAATAGAAACTGTTCTATACCCATATATATAATCCCTGCATCATCGCGCCACGGCTTAAGATAATCCCTTACAACAACAATCTTGTCGAATGAATCCGGTATCCGAACCAGTGATGCCGTCTCCTGTGCTTTTTTATCCGGATCTGCTATTGACAACGCAGACTGTATATAAAATCGTTTGTTGCCCTTATTTACAACAAAATCCACTTCAAGCTGCTTGCGAATCTTCTTACCGTCTGTATCCTTTGTATTATATTCCACGACTCCGACATCCACATTCATCCCCCTGCGAATTAAATCATTATATAATACATTCTCCATTATATGTGTTTCTTCCAATTGTCTAAATCCAAGTCTGGCGTTGCGAAGCCCTAAATCTGTGTAATAGTATTTTGCAGGGGTACCGATATATTTTCTTCCTTTTACGTCGTATCGCATAGCTTTCTTTATCAAAAATGATTCCTCAAAATATCCAATGTATTTTTCAATAGTTTCAGATCCAATAGAAATTCCACGTTCACTTTTAAATGTTTTTGCAAGTTTACTTGGATTAGTGAGAGAGCCTATCCCCGATGCAAGAACGTCCAAAAGTATATCCAAAACCTCAGTATCATTCTTTATTTTATGACGCTCTAATACATCCTTTATATATGTTCTCTCAAACAAATCTTTAAGATATTTACTCTTTTCCTCATGTGTTTCCATCGAAAGTGCAAGCGGCATTCCTCCGTAGGTATAATAGTCCTGCCATGCTCCACGTTTATCCCCTTCGTATAAAGCATAAAACTCAGCAAACGAAAGCGGATATACCCGAATCTCATCCCCTCTATCTCTAAACTGCGTCAGTATATCGGACGAAAGCATTTTAGAATTACTTCCTGTTATATATACATCCACATTTTTCATCTGCATAAAACCAAGCACAACATCGATAAATGATATTTTTGATTTTGGATCATCAACATACGGATTTTGTATTTCGGAAACAAACTGAATCTCATCAATTAATATATAGTATCTCTTCCCTGAATCCGTTATACGCTCCCTGATATATTTATCCAGTTCCATCGGATTGCGATACCTTGCATTTTCAAAGACATCCAACGCCAGTGAGATAATCTGATCCTCGTGGACACCTTCACCAAGTAACCACTCACGATATAAATGAAAAAGCAAAACAGATTTTCCACTTCTTCGAAGTCCTGTTATTATCTTTATTCGCCCATTATCCTTCTTTGAAATTATTTGTCTAAGATACTCTGTTCTCGGATACATCCATATCACCTCATGATATTTTTGCGGTCATCCGCATTAATTTCATCTACAATATACCATTCTTTTTTTATCAGGTCAATAAATTACGCCAAATAATTGCAGCTATCCGCATTTATTTATTACGTAAAGTATCTCCAAGATAAGCTTATCCTATTCACTTACATCCGGTGTCATCCTTAGAATTATGTTTTTTAGCATTATTTCCCACTTATTGCCATAACGTAAAAAAGTGTCTTCGACACATCAACTCCCCTGCCCCTCAATCTTGAGGGGATTAGGGGTTGATTCTTATTTCAAAATCTTTCATAATAATCTTA
>CADBCZ010000107.1 GCA_902793335.1 uncultured Lachnospiraceae bacterium | reverse complement strand
GAAAAATGATTAAATTTGCAGCGCCACTAGGATGAACGAGTCAGAAAAGTGAACGGATATCCCCGTTTTGGGTGGGTGGATATCGACCGTTTTTTGCATGTAGCGCAAGTAGGAACTGTCAATTTGGAGGATACAGATGCGAAATATGTAGATTTATATCAGTATGCTTATAGTAAATATACAAATAGTTTGGACTTTTTTACTTCAGCAGATATATCTCAATACACATATGTTATTTCTCTTAATTCTGACTGTCCTGTAAAAGATCTATATGTTGATTATGATATTCCAATTGAAATGGCTAATAACAATGAGCATATAAGTGTTGGAACAAGAGGTTTTTACTTAGATAGCGTCATGGTCAATAATCTAAGAAAAGTGCCATCTATGGGATTCCAAGTTAAATTTCCATCATTAGCAAACTTACAGCTTATTCGTTCTTTGATCTTAACAACACTTCTTACCGCTTTGTTTTCTCTATTCTGCAAGAATTTATATTATTCTATCCGGAAATGGGCGTATGGTAGAAGAAAAAAGAATTGGATACCAATTGGTGTTGCTAGAACTATAAGTGTTAAAACAAAAAATGAAGTTAGACATGGTCAACGTGTATTTAAACGATTATTATATACCTTGATAGTTTGTTTTATGATCTCTATAGCTGTTATTACACTTATTGTTTGTATAAATACTTCTATTCTATTGCCTGAATTTGAATATGAACACTTGTATTTTATACCTATAATATATGTATTTATATCGGCTCTTCTGATTTATTATGGTTATAAGAAAGTTAGATATCCGTTATTGAAAGCTCAATATGGAAATGATGAGTCAGATATGCAAGAGACAGAAAAGCAACCTTTTACCATTTTTATACATGAAAGAGATGAAGCTGCTGAATATGATAGATTAGTGCAAGAACAGCTTAATGAAAGTCAGGAAAAGAAAATTGTGCAATCCTCGGAAGAAGATGCGAATGAATAATTATATATAATTATATTTTATGAATATCAATCAGTTCACCGATGGCATCTATGAGATGGGCGTTAATATAGCTATTCTTACTATGGAAGGAGAAACGCTTATTCCAAAGATGTTGTTGATGGAATTGAATATAACATAATTGAAGAGATTATATGAAGTGGACTAGTAAAATTACTCATCTTGGATTAACTTTTGGTTTAATCTGGAATTACATTAGAGGTGGTAAGAGTACACCCAGTCGGTTGATATCAATTTTCCTATGGAGTACGCTCATGTTAGCAATGTTATATGTCCTCTCATTATGGTTAAGTGTCCCCACTTACAATCACTTCATATATGTAGATCGCTTATTCTCAGAAAGACCCTCTATCAAATACCAAATAGAAAATGGAAAGTCTGATTATTATGTTTTTGTAGATTATAAGTTGTCATTAAGTAGTGGCGCATCAGCATTCAAAAATTCAGAAACCACAAGATTCCGTGAAACCGTTTTTTTTGAACATGAGAATTTTCAAGCTTTTGAACATAAATATAAAAAAAGAAAAAGTTGGTCGTCAATGTTCATAAACAATGATAATCCTAAGAATTTCAACGAAGTACTTTCTGATGAACTATCACAAATAGCTCAAGAAGAAAGCAAAAAATCCAATGTTTCATTCAATGATTTTAAATATGGATATTTCTTTTTACACAGGTATCAAGAAGATATAGCAAGATATGGTGGAAAAGAAAATGTTATTAAGGTGACGAATTCGGAAACAGACACAGATCATAAGTATTTGTTTGAATCAAAAATCATAAATATAACTCAAAGGACGAATGGAAATATAGGAAAAAACTTCGTTCAGAATAAAGAAATGCCTATTATTCCAGATGTAAAATACGATGGGGAGGTACAACATGTCGCTTTAAATAATACAGGGCTTGGAGGTTACAATCTACATTTGCGTTCCATCAATCAGCATGTATTGTCCAACCTTTGGCATTCATTGTTTAAGATGTATGATTTAACGAAAGCTAGATATGTTCTATATTTAAATTCTAATGCAATTGATTCTGTCTCTTATACCATTGAATTCGAAGAAGGTGTGAGTTTTTCGGATATTAATGTTGCTCCAGCATATAAAGATATGAATACACTCCAGTTTATTGGAAATGACAGGAAATCACAGCTAGAGCTTGCTAACGGAGTTAAATTTTATATAGAGTATCTAGAATCGAGTAATATTCAGACTATTAGAGAAAGCATTTTGCTAGGCTTACTCACAATACCGCTGACAATAATTATTAAAAATATCTGGATGATGATTACAAAGCAAATGAATAACACTCCCAAGAGTAATGAGACAGAACAGGTTGAAATATCGCCTGCGAATAATATTTCTAGAAGAAAAAGGAAAACAAAGAACAAGAAATAAGGGATTTTTAGAGGACAGAATTAATGTCAGGGGAACAGTCCCTTGACAGGTTAGTTGGATAACTCCTTAATAGGCTTTTTCTGCTTAAAGCAAACTTTTCTCACTTTCCGCTTGTAATTCCAAAAACTATTAGTATATTTGCAGATGTAATCCATTATGGAGAGCAAGATATAATCATTGTTTAGATAGAGCCTGGCACCAAAATCTACGTTTATGGCAAAACTGACCACTGAAGAATTCATAGCAAAAGCCAAAGCTGTACATGGGGATAGATACGACTATTCCAAGGTGGAGTATGTGGGCACAAAAACAAAAGTCCTTATCACATGCAATGAACATGGTGAGTTTTGGCAATCTCCGCAAAAGCATCTTGCAGGACAAGGGTGTATTAAATGCCATCGTAAATCTATAGCAAAACGATATTCATTAGGAAAAGAAAAATTCATAGAGAAAGCGAATGCTATACATAATGGTTTTTATGACTATAGCGAGGTCGAATATGTAAATTCACAAAGCTATGTTAAGATAAGGTGTCCTCTTCATGGCTCATTTTTGCAGATTCCATCAAGCCATCTTAAAGGCCATGGGTGTTCTAAATGCGCAGATATAGAGAATGGTAAAAGAAAAAGGAAATGGACTTATGATTCTTGCTATAAAGAGGCTAGAAAATATAAAACAAGATCAGAATTTCAGAGAGGCAGTTCTGGCGCATATGTTTATGCTAGGAAAAATGGATATTTGAGCAAGTACGATTGGTTCGATGAAATAAAAAAGCCCAATGGCTATTGGACAAAAGAACGATGTGAGGAAGAGTCAAGGAAATATCACTCAAAAAAAGAATTCGTAAAAGGTAGCTCTGCTGCACATCATGCTGCAGTGGTAAATGGTTGGTTAGACGATTTTACATGGCTTATAGATAACAGATTTGATATCATAAAAGATAAGGTGGATAGTGTATATGTCTACATTTTTGAAGAAACAAAAACTGCGTATGTAGGCAGAACCCTTATTCGAAGACAAAAGAAAAGAGACAAAGAACATGTTTTCAATATAGAAGCGGATAATGTTGCACGTTATGCAAAGAAAAAACATGTACCTGTTCCGCCAATGAAAATTATAGAAACAAACTTGACATTGGAGGAAGGTTTGGATCGAGAAGATTTTTGGAGAAAATGGTATGAACAACAAGGATATACAATGCTAAACAGAATTGCTACAGGTAAAGGAAAAGGTTCTCTTGGAGGAATTAGCCATGGGAAGTGGAATCGAAAAACCTGTAGGGAAGAAGCGTTGAAATACAAATCGTCAAGTGAGTTCGAAGTTAATTGTAGTGGAGCATATGCTGCGGCTATAAGAAACGGTTGGATAAAGGATTATACATGGTTTGTTAAATACTGGGAACCAAAGTGGGACAAGCTGGCGTGCTATAACGAGGCAAAGAAATATAAGACTCGAATAGAATTTCAAAGAAGTAGTGGTAGCGCATATAATAAAGCCTCTAGGATGGGATGGTTAAACGATTACGATTGGATGCCATCTCGTCAACAAAAACCATATGGTTATTGGGATAATTATGAGCATTGTTATGAAGAAGCAAAAAAATACACAAATAGAAAAGGTTTTCAAAGAGGTTCAGTGACTGCCTATTCAAAAGCTTTGAAACATGGTTGGCTTGGTGATTATACTTGGTTTGACGAAAAACAAAAGCATAATTATTGGAATAAAGAGACTTGCTTTGAAGAGGCAAAGAAATATAAGAGTCGTTCCGAATTTGGAAAACACGCAGTAAGAGCATATGAGTTGGCACTTGCTAATGGCTGGCTTGATGATTATTCATGGTTCAAGCCACTTACAAACTTTTGGACTTATGAAGCATGCAAGGCAGAAGCTGCCAAATATGAGAGACGTGGACAATTCAAAGCTGGTTGCATAGGTGCCTATGCTAAATCTCGTATAAATGGTTGGCTGGATGAGTTCTTCCCTAATAACAAGTAATTGTAGAAAACAATATTTTTTTTGAAAATGATGCCCGAAATACAAATTGACATAACTAATCTGCTTGAGAAATATCTCATACCTCTTGTAATCAGTTTTACTGTTGGCTTAGTCTTCTATCTAACAGTTTTTGATTATGAATGGGGTTGGCCGACTGTAATTGGTTGTGGAAGTTTCTTATTAATTCAATTAGGTCGATGGATGAAAGAAAAATATGAATGGAATAAGAGCTTAGAGAAAGCAAGACTGGCCCAACAAGCACAAAATGCTATCATCCAATCTAGGATTCATGCTCAAGAACAAGAAAAAAGAGAAGCGGCAAAAGTATTCTTACATAATTGCCTAGAAATAGCTGTCGGCCTTTATAAGTATCAGAAACATTCTGGAGAAAAAGAATGTGAACGATATGTTGCTTTTGGTGATTATCCAGAATTCGATTACGCAGAGAGGATAGATTTTTACGACTATGATGTTCAAAACCAAAAGTATCAATTCTTATATAGCAATAGTGGTTTGGCCTGTGAACCTTTAGCTTCGATACATGTAATCTTTGACCCTGTTTTTTATGAGCTTGTAAAGGACTATGTTCAGACAGGCATAATAGCATTCCCGGAGGATTCTCAAAACAATTCTGTACAATAGAATGATATGGCAAAACGTAATTCAATAAACCAACGAAATGGGAACGAAAATACCAATAACAAAGCAAGAAGTCTTTACTCAATTGGACGAGATGCTGAGTGAGAAGGAAAAGAATGAGTTAGCAAAAGGTGATGCCATTGAGTTTCATTTCTCATTAGGTATGTGGATTCGGAATAACTGGATCTATGAACAGAAAGAGGAGGATGTTATTCGCTTGGCAAAAGCCTTTAGGACGGATTATATAGTCTTCGATCCGGACGGCTTGTCTGGAAAGATTATCGAGTATTATCAGAGATATTTAAAGCTGAAAGGGTTATAGATTATGGGAACATTAAAAGAGTATAAATGTAGCGGTTGTGGCTATACCATAACTGGCACAAGAAAAGGTAGAACCTTAGTGATGTCTGGGGAAATCGAAACAACTAAAGTTCCGAGAAAATGTCCTAAATGCGGTGGTGAGATGAAAGAAACTGGTACAGTCCTTTTGATAGACTAGGAATTGTATTCATTTTAGCGGAACAAATTAACATTTATTCACCACTTTAGCGGAGTTTAGAGGTGTGTTTTTTGCATTTTAGCGGAGTTTACTGGAATAAATAATTCGAAGTTTTGTTTAATAATAATTGACAAAATATTTGGAAATTTGCCAGAAAATGCGTATCTTTGTAGCGTTATGAAGAATGTGAGTTTTTTCGAATTTCCTCGT
>CADBCZ010000106.1 GCA_902793335.1 uncultured Lachnospiraceae bacterium | reverse complement strand
CTTCAAGAAGATTGGCAACACGCTGAACGACATCCAATTCAACTTCAAGAGCCGCCGCACCAAAAAGCATATGGAATATTGGTTAATGGAGAAATAAAAATGGATTTTTTATGAAGAAAAAATAATTTCTCTTAAAAAGATAAGGAAAAGTAGTTGATTATTCCAGAAATATACGTACCTTTGCACCGCTAGAACCCGCCAAGCCTCTCAACGATGCTCAAATGTGCGGGTCGTTTTATTTTTATACAATGACTAATAATATTCCATTCCAAAAGCCATATACCAGCGCACATAATCTGGTAAAACTATTGCAATCACGTGGTTTAACAGCATCAATATAAACCCAATTCTTCATTTAGTCAAGTGATGATGATCTATCGCTTTGATAAAAAGTTGCGTTTGCTCATCTTCAATGAGATTGAGAAGATTGAAGTTGCTGTTCGTTGCGCCATCGTAAATATAGGAAGCGAGATGACATAATAATTAGACCTACCATAGATATACCATATCATCACTCCGGTGATTGGGCATCTAAATGGTAGGTCTGTGGTAAGTCTATGGTAGGTGTTGAAAGAAGACTTACCATACTACAGCCCCTGTATTTATGCGGATTCTAGAAGAAAATGGTAGGTCTAAAAGACTATTTAAAAAAGCGCCTAAAACCAAAATCTGAATTCAAAAAACATTTTTATTAAAAGTAGTTGTTATATTGGTTAAAATTGTCTACCTTTGCATTTAAAAGCAAAAATCATGAAACATATCATCTTATATATTATAATAGGCATCACGCTACTAAGTTGTTCAGAGCGGCAGGAGTACATAGAAAAACTCGAGCAAGCCCAAAGCCTGCTTGATGAGCATCCAGATTCTGCACTCCAGATACTCGATAGCCTTTCACTCCACGAACAGGATTTCAGCAAATCCTTCCGCATGAAGTATCAACTATTGAAACTTCAGGCGCAGAATAAGGCATTTGTCGATTTTAACTCAGATTCGATTGCAAAAGACTTGGTTAACTATTACGATCGTAATGGTAATGCCAACGAAAAGATGATGTCTCACTATCTGTTAGGTTGTGCATATCGCGACCTTGGCGAAGCACCCAAAGCAGTTGATTGTTACCTGGAAGCCATCAATAAAGCAGATACCACCAAGAGCGATTGTGATTTCTATACACTAAGCGCTGTATATTCTCAAATGGCATATATGTATCACAAGCAACTACTATTATCACGAGAAGTTGAATCACAAAAGAAAGCAAGTCACTTCGCATTGAAAGCAGATATGGCATTTTGGGCGATATACAACATTGATAAATCGTCAGGGGCATATATTCTAATGAATAAAAAAGACAGTGCAGAATTTGTGATTAAGAAAGCGATTAGACTTTACAAGAAATTTGGATATGAAAAGCATGCTTTACTCACATCTATCAATTTGTTGGGAGTTTATTTGAATGATTCCGCAAAATTAGCAGAAACCAAACAGATAATAGATAATTTTGATAATGAACCATCTTTTTTCGACACTCAACATAATCTTCCAGCCTCTAAAAGAATATACTATTTTTACAAAGGCAAGTATTTTTGTCTGACCAATAATCTTGATTCAGCAGAATATTATTTTAGGAAAATACATTATGTAGGCATGCCCTTAACATCATATGATGCTATGTACCACGGGCTTCTAGAAGTCTATAGCAAGCGACATCTGGTAGATTCCATATTAAAATATTCACGGCTATACTGTGAAGTTAATGATTCCTCTATTGCGATAAAAGATAAAGAAATAACAGCCCAAATGAGTGCCATATATAATTATAACCGATATCAGAAAGAAGCTCATTCAAATGAAGTCAAAGCGAATAAAACAAAAATGGCTTTTCTTGTCCTAATATCACTAGTTATTATATCTACAATTGCTATTGGTAATAGATATCAGAAATTAAAAAACAAGAAAAAACAAGAGATCGAATCTCTAAAAGCAAAATACATCAGTATTACCAATGAGTATAATAATAACCTTCAAACACTTCAATTAATAGATGCTTCGCATCAAGAAGAGATTATGTCTATTCAGAAAGAGAATGAAATTCTAAAATCAAAGATTGATGTCTTGAAGCATAAAGAAGGCATACAAGAACAAATAAATAAAACGAAAGAACTAAGAGAAACCAATATCGCCAAGCGAATCATTTACCTTATTAATCATCCCACAATATGTATGACAGAAAAAGAATGGGAGCAATTGGCTAATACCGCAAGTGTTTATTACCCAGATTTACTCCACGACTTAAACAAAACGCCCAAAGTCACACAGCAAGAAATGCGAACATGCATTCTTCTTTGTTTCTCGCTTCGCGAAAGTGATATTGCTCATCTACTAAACACCTCAGCCCAAAGAATAACAAACGCCAAGTCTACAATAAACATGAAACTATTTGGTGATAATTCTGCACGTTCTTTATATAAAAACCTTTCCTCAAATTACAACATGTATTCACTATAGACACAATATGTGTATTAATATGCAATACTATGAATAAACTATATAAGTAATTGCAAGACAATAAATTACCCCCACTAAAACAATAAGTACTATATCTCCATGTGTATTTTAGTGTAAAGAAGCAACACTTCTTTACCATCCAATTAGACTAATTAGAATTAATTTTGCGATGTCAATTTTAAATATAATTAGTCATGGTAAAGAAAAAAATCATTGTGCTATTTCTAATAATGGTATTCCTTCCATTATTTAGTGTAAGCGTAAAGGCTCAAGTAGTCGAAATCGACTTAGAAGTAGATTATTTTGATCCTACATTTGAAAATGGAGGCCAAAGGTCACCCATTCATATTCCACAAATAGGGATTGACTGCAACACCCTATTCTTCAATTCTCCATGCGACAACTGCACGCTGCGTTTAATTAATGAAGACTATGAAGTGGATTATTCCGCAATCATTCCTTCTGGTACTCATACTATGGTATTACCATCGTATCTCTCTGGCGAATACAGAATAGAAATCATCCGTGGAAATTTCTGTTTCTGGGGGTATATCCTTTTGTAAAATGACCATCACTCTACTATTAATCTAAACAATCTGATTATGAAGAAGCTATTTCTGTTATTACTATTATTAGTCAATTCTGCATTTATTGCAACTGCTCAAGTAGAAACCAACTATTATGCATCAGGATCAGAAAATCCTATCGTGCAATCTCTGAATATAAAAGAACCAACTAGAGTTCATACTTTGCCATCAATAAGGCAGGTTAATGATAAATGTAGAAAGGATAATACTGATACTCTGAATATATATCGTTTTGGACAAGACATTGATGTTTCATTGACAATAGATGATGGCAATTGGGAGGAATGTAGAGATGGTAGGGTTTGGTCGCTCAGTGTTGAATCTAGAGATGCCAGCTCACTTACTTTCATTATAAATAGCCTACATCTAGAAGGAGAATCTAAATTATACATTTTCAATGAAGACAAATCTGTAGTTTATGGTCCTGTTACGCCTGAAGTATTGATTTATAGCAGCTATTTGTATACAGACATTATCCCTGGTTCAGAGGCGTCAATCTATTTATATGAACCAACCGAAAATATTGGAACTTCAACAATTAGCATCAATAAGATTATTCGTGGAATTAATTCCAACAATAGGGAATATAATATTTCGGGCCTCGATCCAGCATGTTACCCTACATTTGTAGACTTTTCTGACGGAGTGTGTATGATTAATCTGCCAAATGGATCCGCATACTTTGGCACGCTATTGATGACAACGAATAACTCTTTCATTCCATATGTGCTAACAACTTATAGTATAACCAATTATACAGCAGACCAACTAGGATTTAGGTTTAGGGTTAGAAAAGAGCAATGCAGTGGTAATCAACAAGCGACAGTATATACATATACAGGAGCACAGTTGAGAGCAAGTTGGAGTGTGTCTGACTTCGCGTTATTAGAAATGTTTTCAGATGTCAGCAAACAACCTAAAATTTCATGGATAGGATGGGACAAAAGTACGAATACTTCTACTTTTTCAACAAGTTTTCTTGAATGGGGCGGGAATATAAAAATGTTTTTTGATAATGGTAGTCCAACATCGGTTACTATCCATAACGGATCAACAGGTAGTGAAATGTGGCGTGTAACTAATTATGGGTATGAGCAATGTAATCCCATTAAAGGTTCACCTTTACTTAACCAGAACAAAAGAGTTGTTGGTCAATTCAATTCATATTATATTAACGCTACTTATAATACATTATATGATTACTTCTTCAATAAATTCAATCAGAGTTGGAATGGAGGAGGCACTATCTCTACAAGATTAAGCAATTGGCTAGATCCTACGAATACTGGTAATACAACTCAAAATAGTGCATTACCTCCCTATATCACAGGTGCTGACCATATTTGCACATCTGAAGTTTACACGTTAAGTAATTGTCCACCAGAAGCGAGTGTAGTTTGGGAATTAAGTGGAAGCAATATTAATTTTCTTTCTATTTCACAGAATAGTCCCTCAAATAATCAATGTACAATAACAAGACTTGCAGGCTCACCTACTAAATATGATCTTATAGCAAAAGTTTATAGAAACTCTATTTATCAATATTCTATCATTAAAAACGATTTGTCAGTAGGTACACCTGCTTTAGGCATATGTATTATTCCAGAAGCACCTGATGGTACCATTGGATGCTGGTCTACCGATATGGATGGTAATACTTTTACTATAGAAGAGAGTTGCCTTTGGCCTTATGACAGATTCGAAGCCAATCTTTACCGGATGGATAGTAACTTCAATATTACTCAATTGGTAAGATCGTGGAATAATTTTAATGTTATAAATCCATACGTGCCATCATTTAGTGAAGGTTGGTATTTGTCCCAGTTAAGAGGCTATAATGACTGTGGTTATTCTGACTGGTTAGAACAAGAAGTGGAATTTATAGATTTGTCAGATTGTTCACTTCGTTTAGAATATAACGCATCTTCTCATACTATTACAATAGCGGAGAATAATCCCAATTCAGGAGCAAAGAAACAATCAAGTAACACTTGTGAATTGCAACTCTGGAGAAGCAACAACACTAACTTAGTTAAGAAAACGGCCATTAATAGTTTCCCTTCAAATATATCCCTTGAAGGAATTCCAAACGGTTTCTATATTGTTAGGGTTGTTTATGGCGACAATATTTATTCTAGAAAAATCGCTATACGATAAATGAATTAAATGTGTATTCACGTGTAAAAAAAGTACTCTATTAATTTGTTTAGTTGAACATAACCTCATATATTTGCACGCAAAAAAGAACTATAAACAAAATATGTTATGAAGAAAAAGCTGTCATTACTTCAACTATTTATCGCAATCGTAGTATGTTGCGGAACTACATTTTGTTTGGCATCATGTTCATCTGATGATGAGGAGGACTTTTTTAAAGATGTCACAGTTAATCTTTCACTCTTAAATGAAAACGGTGAAAAAGTATCTACATTCAAGTATGGGGAGAATATATATTTTGACATGTATGCCATCAATAATACTGATCAGGGCATTTATTTAACAGATAACATTTATTATAACAGATATAGTCTTTATGTATTCGCTATATATACGGCAGATGGGCTTTTTGTTGGATTTCCATATGATTTTCTTCATCTTTCGGCTGATAAGTACGAATTATTGCCAAAGGGAACAATTCATTGGCAATCATGCTGGGGGATAGATCCCGAAGAAGGAGCAGTCGATGATATATTCATCATTAATGTGAAAAGAAATCCTTTGCCAATTGGCGATTACTATACTGTTTTCTCGTTCTTATATAATGGCGAGAGAAAAGTTTATAAAGCATCTTTCCGTGTTATAGATTAACATTGACATAAGGAGTTTCAGGGCTCGGTATATTTTGACATATATCGAGCCCTGCGTTTTTTGGCAAATTACTTGCATTATCAAATAAAAAAGGTAACTTTGCAGCAAAAATAGAATAGGTATACATTTTTAGACATAACAACTTATGAAAAAACTATTTTTATCAATGGTAATGAGTGCATGCACTGTAACAGGGTTTGCACAAAGGACCTTAGCTCTCTATTATTCGGAGAACGGAACAACCAAGACCGTTGCAGAAGAACTGCAGAAACATCTTCATAATGATTGCAAAGATACAACTTTTTTATAAAATAACTTGGAAGTTACTGATTATTTTCCTATATTTGCCATCAAATTACTATTGATTCTAA
>CADBCZ010000105.1 GCA_902793335.1 uncultured Lachnospiraceae bacterium | reverse complement strand
GGTTACATCATTCACCACGCAGCAACCAACACCACAGAGTTTAAACCTGCAGAAATAATAGGAAAACCATAATTGTATGAAAAGAGGCGTATATATTTAGGATGTCACGGGACTGTTCCCTGACATCTCTTTAGGATTTTGTATAATGGTATAAAATTTGTATTTTTGCAGCAGAAATGAAAAAAAATATAATATGAAAGTTACAAGAAAACAGTTATTTAAGAAACTTATCCCATTTTTTGAGGAGGAAATGGGATATACATATTTCAAGGACACAATCCTCGCAGATGGTGGTATATTTATAAAGAAGATTGATGATAAAATTTATGTGTGTATAGGTATAGATACAAGTAACTTGTTTGTAAATTCATTTACTTGTAATTATTATATGGGACAATCTCTAACTTATGCATTATTATATGAAGGAATTAGAGACGCCTATATGCGACCTTGCCAATTGCTATCAAAAGGGGATTTGGAAAAATATCAGAGCAATGGTGTGTTGTCGGAACTGTATTGGTGGTATAGTGATGATGACCGTTCTGTCGAATCCTTCAAGGAAGTTGTACGAATAACGGAACCTCAGTTTATTAATAATTTCGAGTTAAGAGAACGTATTGTTGCAAATGAATCCGCAAAATACGATTATGAATTAACAGTAAAGATCAGAAAGCTTGTAAAAAATGGAGTGCCTGACTTTAAGGCGCAATTTGTTCCTGAAAAAGAGAAGGATGGTATTCCTTTGATTTGGTTTGCTGCTGCTGAGTATATAGAAAAAGACGAAAAGGACTTCTGTAAGAATGCAGTATTTATGCTTGCAGCAGACGCATACAGACAATATGTACTTGATGAACAGGTAAAACAATAGATTTATTCCTCACTCTAATCAATAGAGGGATGTCACGGGACTGTCCCCTGACAGATATAACCCTCAATTACCCCCCAAGGAATGGTAAAGAATAGTATTTGTATGAAAAAAGGAATTGTGATAATTATTTTATCAACTATAGAGATTTTTCTTTTTTCTGGTTATTGCAGAAATTTACAGGAAATTTTTATAGGCATATTAATTCATGTGTTATTGATATTGTCTGTTTCCATAATTTTTATAGAAAAGGAAATGCAACACATTTTGTATTATACTGAGATATTTTTTAATTACCTTCTAATTATTCCGATGTATCTCAACTGGCATACAGGAATAGATCATTATTTAATAATAATATACCAAATGCCTATATTGTTAAATTATTTTATCTCCCAAAATTTAAAACAGCTAACAATCCTTAACATAAATTCAATTGTCGTCATAGGATTCACTCAAAGAGGATTATTGCTATATTGTAACACTTTGAAGGAAATTGAAACAGAAGGCGTCGTAACATTCTTTACATTGTGTGCTATGATCTTGGCAATTGTCATCTCTAGTATATTATTACTGATAAAAACAAAAATATTGAGAAGAAATCATGGAGTATAGAAATCACGGAGACTCTCACGATCACATTTCCGCTGAAATCTGATAATTGAAGAATCGTTTAATGAAATATGTGAAATCATATGAGTTCAACTATAAGAGATAAAGCGATTATATCATTCGCATCTGTCTTGGTTTCATTATCAGTATTTTCTCAAAGCACTGATCAGAATTACTTGATTCATGCCACGGGACTGTCCCCTGGCAGCTCACGGAACTGTCCCCTGGCAGCTCAGAGTGGTTTGATGGTCCCCATGCTATGTTCTATTATAATGTAGAAGAAGACAAACAAGTATTGTATGGAGCTAAGTGATAACGAGAGATCAACCTGTTCTTTGAGGCGAACGAGGAGATAATCACTCCCTATATTGAGCCTACAAGGATATTGATTAAGAAAATCGGCGAATTTGTTAATAAGTAAATAGACTACATTTATTTAACTAAAGGCTAAGCTTTTCGCATAATTATTTGGTGAAATGAAGAATTGTGTGTACCTTTGCCAAAGGAATTAGAAAACCTACCTAATTGTATGACAAGAGGCGTATGTATTTATAAGGTATTAGGGCTTTTAGCTTTGCTCACTTTCTTGACGGGATGTGCCGCCGAGAAGGAGCCTTTGATTATATCTCCATTATCTCATGGTATTATAATAGACCCTAAGATACCAGAGGAATTATATCCAAAATTTCCTGGTGGACCAGAGAAAATGAATGAGTTTATTAATGAAAACTTACGCTGGCCAGATACTGAAGCTGATGTAATAGGACGTGTAGTTGTAGCTTTTACTGTTGAAAAAGATGGTAGTCTCAGCAGTATAAAGGTTGTAAAGAGTTTAGATCCGTTATTCGACAAGGAGGCTGTTCGTGTAGTTAAGTCTATGCCCAAGTGGAAGCCTGGCATGGACAATGGTGAACCAATCAGAGTAAGGTATTCCGTTCCCGTTACTTTCCAACTGAAATGAAAAAGATATTATATGTTTTACTCGTCGGTTTGTTCTCCTGTGCTTGTTCTGGCAATACTTGTTATCAAGTCTTATATAACGGTGTATGTCACGGACCTGTCCCCTGGCATCTGTCCCCTGGCATCTATAATTAATCATTTCTCGCATAATTATTTGGCAGAATGGAAATAAGTATTTAACTTTGCAGAAAGAATAAATATAAACCTACCAGAATTATATGTCAAGAGGAAAATCTATTTATAAGGTTTTAGGGCTTTGGGCTTTGATTGTTATCTTGACGGGATGTGCCGCCGAGAAAGAGCCTTTGATTACATCTCCGTTATCTTATGATAAACTGACAGAACCTACGATGCCGAAATATCCTGGTGGAACAGAGAAAATGTTTGAGTTTATTGCAGATAACCTACGCTGGCCAGAAGATGACGGTTCATGTATACAAGGACGTGTGATTATTTCTTTCATAGTGGAGAAGGATGGTAGTCTAACTGATGTAAAAGTCGAAAAGGGTGTAGATCCATCATTCGACAAGGAAGCTGTTCGTGTAGTTAAGACTATGCCCAAGTGGGAGCCAGGAATGTGGAGAGGAAAACCTACCAGAGTAAATTATTGTATACCAATTAGATTCCGCTTTGCAGATGAATATTTTTAGATAAAGGATTTATTATATGCGTGATCGTCATTTTCGACATCATCAATCAACAAAAATACTTGTACAACTATATCAGAATATAACCCTATATGGATAGCAGATTTGAGATAACAATTATCCTGAGCCTAATTATTGCAATAGCAACAGTGCTATATGCATATAGGAAGAAAAGCGATAGAGAAGATTCGCTATTTGGCAACTGTACCAGTTTTATTGATAAAATCGCAGTTGTTGTTTTCTCTGCTTTTTTTATTCTTCCATCGCTTAGCATCACCTTTATCTTAATGGTTTTGTGGAAGTTGGACTATCTGCTGATTGCTTTCTTAATGATTGGTGGTTGGATTATTATTCCACTGACGCTTGTAACCATATTCGCTTCAAGAAAACTTAGCTGTTTCAGGCATTTTGCTACGTTGGGTATTACAGTGTTTAATATAGTTTTATTTCTTTTGTTTCTTGCTTTAGAATACCCACAGCGCAGGTGCAATCCTGATATCATGCAGACTTATTACGAGTCTCACAAGGCCGAGTTGGATAGTCTGTGCAATTATGCTCGCAGAATAGCCAATTACGGATACGATTATCATGTGGAGTTCGAAGATGGCGTGAATATCAGAAGCCTGCAAAAGGAAATGGGAATCGATGATAAAGAATTAAAAGAACTAAAGAATCGTCTTGAAGACTTAGGGTGTTTTTCTGTTCATGTCCCCAGCAAAAACAATGAAGGAATAGAGATTGGTTTCAGGAGAGTTAGCATGAGTGCCTATTATTTTGTAATCTATCCAGATTCCATGGGCAATGAGAATTATAAGCATTACCTAAATGATGTAAGGTATATCCCTTATAATCATAGGGTAGTATTTGAATATGGTTCACCAGCATTTGGCGATATGATATTCCCAGGCAGAGACGAGTATTTGAAAACAAATGATTTAAGAGAGCGGAGGAAGTGATCAATTCTCATTTTTCTCGCATAAATATTTGGCGGAATGAAGAATTGTGTGTACCTTTGCCAAAGAAAATTATAAACCTACTATAATTGCATGACAAAACGAGTGATAATAGCTGTATTGCTGGCAGCCATCTTGCATGGTTGTCTTAATAATGCTAAGTCGGGGAGTTCTTCTTCTGGCCAAGCAGACAAGACTACGCAAGCAGAAAGACTGGAAAGGACTTATCATAGTATCAGGACGGTTGGGGTTGGTAAAGAAGTGTCACCTCAATGGATAAAATCTGATAGTTTATATGCTCATGCCTCCGTTGCTGAATTGATAAGACTTGCATCTAAACATGAAGATGACATCGAGCGTCTGATTGCCTTTCGCGCACTTATGATGAAGGATCCGCATGAGGCTGCAAACCTAACTATTTCTGAGGTAGATGATATCACTCTTGTTTGTACTTCAGATGGATTTTGTGGACAAGCTAAGAGTGTCTCTGATATCAGAATATCAATGATGTTGGGCAACAGAGTACGAAGTAAGGTTACTATAGAAGATTCAATACGAATTGACAGTGCCGTTCTGAATTCTGTAAATAGTTCAAAGCTCAACTATACATACAAATTATACCAGAAATTACCAGCAAAGCCTGAATACGAGGATCGTCTCCGCCAATTGTACAAACAAGATAAGCGAGCACTGATGGCTTTAGCGAAGTATCATAAAGAGCAGGATAAGCAGGAGATTATCCGAATTCTATCTAAAATAGAACATGATAGAGTTGGCGCTTATCATGATACTATACGTATTGTGTTTGAAGCATTGATAAACTATAACACGCGGTGGAGTTATAACGTAATAGACCAGGCACTATCTACGATGAAAAAGAAGAATAAGAACTATTTTTCATACTGTTGGGATTTCCATTTAGCGCTTGAACAAAATCCCCACCCATTATATAAACCATTACTAAAGAAATATCCTTTGCATGAGTATAAATAAACCTACCAGGATTGTATGAAAAGAAGTATATCTATTTATAAAGTATTGGGGCTATTGGCTTTGCTTACTTTCGTAGTAGCATGTTCCGAGGGTCCTCAAATATATCCCAAAATAAAGGGTTGGTCGACAATTGATAATAGATTTTCAGAAGCTAAGAGAAATAAAACATCTTACGCTTTAATTGGGAATTTTAATTTTCAAAATCGAAAAGTTAAACTGCCATATTCGGTATATAATATAAAAAAGAGCAAGATTATAAGTTTTGATCGGCAAATCAAAGAATATGGCAATTGGGAATTCATAAGCAGAAAACCTGATTCTATTCTGGTAGAAGACCCAAAAGACTTCTTTAGCGGGAGATATGGCGTTGAATTTGGAATAGCTAGAAGCATTCCAGGAAGTCATCACCCAGACACTTTATGGGTATTGCTTTCAAATGATTCTACTCATATTGTTTTAAACAAATTATCCTCGGCTGTCTCCACTCAATTGTATAAAAAATGGTTGGAAAGTGAAACAGAGGCTGGTTCTAGGTAAGAGTCATTTGACATCTGATACAGAAATGCGCAATGCCTGTAACGAATGGTTCAAGATAAAAGACCATGATTACAAAACTCTTATTACAGAATAGTTTACCCAATATTAAGAAGAAACTAAAACCTGCTGGATGTGCAAGAAAAGGGATACATCCAGCGTCGCAATTCGGATAAATCTTGGTATGTTCTTGCATCATCAGTCTTGTAATATCCACTCTCGCGTCTCTCATCTTGTCGTAGTATTCCTGCCACATCTCATTGATAAAAAATCGCCCACCCACCGCCCTGTCATGTCGAGCGTAGTCGAGACATCTCAATTTGCAGGGCGTTGCCCTGCTTAAGGAGATCTCTCCACGCGCTAACGCTTGGTCGAGATGACAAAGGAGAGGAAGGAAGGTCGAGATGACAAAGGAGAGGAAGGAAGGTCGAGATGACAAGATTGGAAAAGATGACATAACGGTTGCAGATTGTCTATGCAAGGTTCACGGCTGTTTCCCGATAGTTTGCTATTGGTGCCACCGTCATCGTATGGCGAGTAGCCATACGATAGGGCAGACCTATCTGGCGGAATTCGTCGAGAAAGGCTTCTAGATATGTATCATCTGCAAACCGCTGCATTAGGCTGATACAGAACGTGCCGCCCACGGCACTCATCTCAATGGTGAGAGCATACGGCGTATAGGCCTCTGTGTACATCTCGCTGACGTATTGTTCGGCAGCA
>CADBCZ010000104.1 GCA_902793335.1 uncultured Lachnospiraceae bacterium | reverse complement strand
GAAAAATCTGTTTGGTTCGGAGTTTGAAGTTAAGCTTCGTAATGAAATGACACAGAAAGCAATTGCAAAAGAATGTGCGGAGTGGATTCGTAAAAAGGCGGTATTCAAGTCCAATATTACAAATGAAAATATGATGGGATTTATTAATGTAGATGATAAGAATTATATGCCATTAAGCGGTTTTACAACAGTTGATTTAGGGTGTGAACGCGGAAACAATGCTTATTATATGGTACAGAAATCTGAAACTCCAATGAGCACGGCGTATTTACAGTTATTTGAACAGATATGGAATGATAATTCCAAACTCCAAGAAGTGACAGACGAGGTAATTGATAATATCACAACTGTTTATAATGAAAATTCGCCGGACTATTTGTATTTTGTAACATTGTACAATATTTTCAATGAATTTCTTGAGGATGTTTCAGAGGATGTGTTACCTAATGAGGCAACTGGCTTTAAAGAAAGCAAGATATGGGGGATGCTCTATAATTTCCAGAAGGATGCTGCGTTAGCAATTATCAATAAACTGGAGAAGTATAACGGATGCATCTTGGCAGATTCAGTAGGTTTAGGTAAGACATTTACCGCATTGTCTGTAATAAAGTATTACGAGAACAGAAATAAATCTGTACTTGTGCTATGTCCTAAGAAGCTGGCAAACAACTGGAATACATATAAGTATAATTATATCAACAACCCTATTGCAACCGATCGAATGCGTTATGATGTTCTGTTTCACACAGATTTAAGCAGAGAGTCAGGAAATTCCAATGGTATGGATCTGGATATGGTAAACTGGGGAAATTATGATTTGGTAGTAATTGATGAATCACATAACTTCCGTAATGGTGGAAAAGATATCTGAAGCTTCTTAATAAGGTTATACGCAAGGGTGTTAAGACAAAGGTACTTATGTTGTCTGCCACACCGGTAAATAATCGCTTTGTAGATCTGAAGAATCAGATTGCTCTTGCTTATGAGGGAGAAAGCCGGTTATTAGATGAAAAGTTGAATACACATAAGAGTATTGATGATATTTTCAAGCAGGCACAGACTGCCTTTAATACATGGAGTAAATGGGAACCGGAGGATAGAACTACAAGCAAACTTTTAAGAATGCTTGATTTCGACTTTTTTGAACTGCTTGATAGTGTAACGATTGCACGTTCAAGAAAGCATATTCAGAAATATTATGATACATCAGATATAGGAACATTTCCAAAGAGAAACTCACCTATATCAAAAAGACCGGGACTGACTGATTTAAGCAAGGCAATCAATTACAATGAGATATTTGAACAGTTGAATTTACTTAGACTATGCATATATACACCAACGGATTATATCCTTCCAAGTAAATTAGCAAAGTATAAGGATGTGTATGACTCAAACCATGTAAGGGGAGGACTTACACAGTCAGGTCGCGAGCAGGGAATCAGAAGATTGATGTCAATAAACCTTATGAAGCGAATGGAAAGTTCAGTATATTCCTTCAGGCTGACATTAAAACGTATTAACGATCTTATTACTGATACCATAAAGAGCATTGCAGATTTTGAACAGGGCTATAATAAATCCTCATTGAATTTGAATGACATTACAAATATGGATTTAGACGGGGATGACCAGAATGATGATGTGTTTGCAATCGGAAAGAAAGTAAGAATAGACATTGCAGATATGGATTATAAGTCATGGAGACGGGAGCTTGAAAGGGATAAGGAAATACTGGATTTGCTTCTTACGATGATTGCAGATATCACACCTGCTCATGATAGCAAATTGCAGACACTATTTGATGTGATTGATGAAAAGCAGGAATATCCTATTAATACTGGTAATAAGAAAATTATTATATTTACTGCTTTTGCTGATACGGCGAATTATTTGTACGACACAGTAAGTGTGTATGTGAAGAAAAAATATGGATTAGACACTGCTATTATTACAGGTTCAGTAGATGGAAAGACTACGATCAAAGGATTAAAAACAGACTTAAATACAGTATTAACATGTTTTTCCCCGGTATCTAAAGGAAAAAGTCTATTATTACCGAACGAAAAAGCAGAAATAGATATTCTGATAGCAACTGATTGTATATCGGAAGGTCAGAATCTGCAGGACTGCGATTATCTGATTAATTATGATATACATTGGAATCCGGTTCGTATTATCCAGAGATTTGGACGAATAGACCGAATCGGAAGTAAGAATGAATGTATCCAGCTTGTAAACTTCTGGCCGGATATTACATTGGATGAATATATTAATCTGAAAGCCAGAGTAGAAACCCGAATGAAAATTGTGGATATGACAGCGACCGGTGATGATAATGTCCTTAGCCCAGAGGAAAAGGGTGATTTAGAGTATCGAAAACAGCAGCTCAAGAGATTACAGGAGGAAGTGGTAGATATTGAAGATATGTCATCTGGAATATCGATTATGGATCTTGGATTGAATGAGTTCAGATTGGACTTGCTTGATTATATTAAGACACATCCTGAGATTGAAAAGGCACCGCATGGAATGAATGCTGTGGTAAAAGCAACTGAAGAATTGCCGGCTGGTGTAATATTTGTACTTAGAAATATAAAGAATGAGGTAAATATCAACAGTCAGAACAGGCTGCATCCATTCTATATGGTGTATATGTCAGAAGAAGGAGAGGTAATCATAGATCATCTTTCACCGAAGGAAATGCTGGATTCATTCAGGCTTTTATGTAAGGGTAAAAAGGAACCAGATAAAGAATTGTGTGCTAAATTCAATGATGAAACAGACGATGGTCGGAGAATGGGAAAATATTCGGATTTACTTGGAGATGCCATTGCATCCATCATTGAGCTGAAAGATGAAAGTGAGATGGATAGCTTCTTAAGTGGCAAACAGATGAGTTTTTTATCTGAGACTATAAGTGGATTAGATGATTTTGAGCTGATCAGTTTTCTTGTCATAAAGTAGGAGGTATTTACATGTTTGATTTGCCTAAAACATCTGAGATTAGGAAGCCATTACATAAAAAACTTATCTATGAGAAATATGCAGCAGAGTTAGCAGGAAATAAAAAAGATAAGTTTGATGTTGATATAAGCAGAATGATTATTACCAATGAGATATCAGAAGCTTCTGTGAATATTAAGGCAACGGAAGATATATCTGCTATATTTGTTCTTCAGATGGAACTTAAAAGACGAGAGTATGATGATAAGAATATTATTATGGTATCAAAACTCTTTGGACAAAAGTTGTTGATTGTGCTGCATTATGAAAATGCATACCAGCTTGCAATATATGAGACACGCTTGTTGAAATCGGACTGGAAAAATGAAGAAGAAATTTCGTTAAAATTGAATGGTCTTGACTTAAGAAGTGTTTGGGATAATTTTGTTACACAGGTATCAGGTATTGATGTGCAGGATGGAAATACACTGGTAGAACAGATAAATGTAGAGGCTGAAAAAGAAAAACTCCAAAAGCAGATAGCAGATTTGGAGCTTAAGGCACGCAAAGAAGTACAGTCAAAGAAAAAATTTGAGATGGTGCAGAGAATACAACAGTACAAAGAAAGGTTAAAAGGTATATAGATAATGGCAGATAAATTAAAGATGCAGACAGAAAATTTAGCAGATAAAAATTTTGAGTTGCTTTCAAAAATGTTTCCTAATGCACTTACGGAGACGATTACTGGTTACGATGATAATGGAAAACCAATTGTAGAGAGAGCAATTGATGCTGATGTGCTGAGGCAGGAGATATCTTGTAAGGTTGTAGAAGGAAAGGATGAAAGATATCAGTTCACTTGGCCGGATAAGAGAAAAGCTGTTTTATTAGCAAATGAACCTATTAATAAAACACTACGACCATGTAGAGAAGAAAGTATAAATTTTAATAGTACTGAAAACATATATATTGAAGGGGATAATCTAGAAGTATTGAAATTACTTCAAGAAACATATCTTGGTCAAATAAAAATGATTTATATAGATCCTCCGTATAATACGGGAAATGATTTTGTGTATGAAGATAACTTTGCAATGGACACTAGTGCATATGTGGAGAATAGCGGTCAATTTGATGACAATGGCAATAGACTTGTAAAAAATATTGAAAGTAATGGCAGATTTCACACTGATTGGTTAAATATGATGTATAGTCGATTGAAGTTAGCAAGGAATTTATTGACTGAAGATGGAGCTATTTTTATTTCAATTGGAGATGAGGAATTATATAATCTAGAGAAAATTATGGACGAGATTTTTGGACATAAGAATTATGTTACAAATATGATATGGCAATCAACCCCAGGGTCAAATACTGGTGAAGATGTTAAAACAGTTACAGAAAATGTATTATTATATTGCAAAAATAAAGAAGAATGTAGATTTTCTACATTGTTGATAGATGATAATGAAAAGTACTCGAATAGAGATGAATATTTTGAAAAACGAGGTGGATATATTTTAAATAAACTTGATCGACGTATGACTGGAAATCATTATTCTGAGGCATTAAATTATTCAATAATTGCACCTGATGGTTCTATAGTATTTCCAGGTGGAATGGAAAGTAAACAGGAACACTGGAATTGGCGTTGGTCAAAATCGAAAGTTGATTGGGGCATAAAAAATGGATTTATTGTGATGAAACAAAATGGTGAAGGTTGGGCTATTTATTTTAAACAATATGAGAAAGTCAATAATGAGGATAAGCCAATCGTCCGTACAGTACCTTATCAGAATATGATAAATATTGAAGGCGCAAATTCTGCAAAAGGAACTAGAGAGGTTATGGAATTATTTAATGGAAAATATTTTGATTATCCAAAACCATTAAGCTTAATGATGCATCTTCAAAATATGATATTAAAGGATAATGATATTTTGTTAGATTTCTTTTCTGGTTCGGCAACGAGTGCACATGCAATAATGGTTAATAATGTTATAAATCATGGGAATAAAAAATACATTTTGGTTCAATTGCCAGAAGAAATAGATAATGAGAGTGATGCGTATAAAAGCGGATTTAAGAACATTTGTGAAATAGGCAAAGAGCGAATAAGAAGAGCTTCGAAGAAGATTTCAGAAGAATATCCTAAATCTGTATATGATGACGGATTTCGTGTCTTTAAATGTGATAGTAGTAATATGAAAGATATTTATTACACTCCATCAGAAACTCAGCAATCATTATTTGATACATATGCTGATAACATCAAAGAAGACCGAACACCAGAAGATTTATTATTCCAAGTAATGCTTGATTTAGGTGTGTTACTTTCAAGTAAGATCGAGGAAACAACTATAGCAGGTAAGCAGGTGTTCAATGTGGCAGATGGTTTCTTAATTGCATGTTTTGATAAGGATGTGACGGAGGAAACTGTGAAGGCTGTTGCAGAGAAAAAACCTTATTACGCAGTATTCAGAGATAGCTCAATGGCAAATGATAGTGTTGCAACCAACTTTGACCAGATATTTGCATCAATAAGTCCGGATACAGTAAGGAAGGTGCTGTAATGGAGAAGATACATGAAATCAATGAATCTGTATATGATATCAATATGGATAAGTTATGTCAGAATTCAATTGAATTAATTAAATATGCACGAAACGTTACTGCAAAGCAGGTAAATAATGTCCAGATAATGACCTATTATTCTTTGGGAAGATGGATTGTAGAAGTACAGCAACAGGGAAAACACAGGGCTGAATATGGTAAAAAAATCATAATAAATCTTTCTAAAAAATTAACAGAAGAATTTGGCAAAGGCTTTTCAGAATCTACGCTGGAAAAGGCAAGAAAGTTTTATTTAACATATAAGGAGCGAATTTCGGAAACACTGTTTACGGAATTTGCAATAAAGAAATCGGAAACAGTGTTTACGATTTTTGATGAAGAGCATCCGTTTGTGGTGACATGGTCACATTATCTGCAACTAATGAGAATAGAAAATGCAGAAGAACGTTCATTTTATGAGATAGAAGCAGCCAGGGAGAAGTGGGGAGTCAGAGACTTGTCACGTCAGTATAATTCTTCTCTTTATGAGAGACTTGCGTTAAGCAGGGATAAGGAAAAAGTTCAGCGCTTATCACAGGAAGGAAATGTGATTACAACCTCAAAGGATGTGCTGAAGGATCCATATGTTTTGGAATTTGTAGGTCTTGAAGATAAATATAATTATTCAGAAACTGATTTAGAAAACAGGCTGTTAGATAATTTGCAGCAGTTTCTTTTGGAATTGGGAAAAGGATTTACTTTTGTGGCAAGACAGAAAAGATTTTCATTCGAAGAAGATCATTTCAGAGTGGATCTTGTTTTTTATAACAGACTGTTGAAATGCTTTGTATTATTTGATTTAAAGATTGGCAAATTAAAGCACCAGGATCTGGGGCAAATGCAGATGTATGTTAACTATTATGATAGATACGAAAAAACAGAGGAAGAAAATCCTACGATTGGTGTATTGTTGTGCAATGAAAAAAATGATGCAATGGTTGAACTGACATTGCCGGAAGATTCTAATATTTATGCATCACAGTATAAGCTGTATCTGCCGGATAAGAAATTATTACAGGATAAATTGAAAGAATGGTTACAGGAAGAAGGTGGTGCTGAAGATGAAATTTAATTTTAAAATACAACAGTACCAGACAGATGCTGTTGATAGTGTAGTGAATTGTTTTAACGGACAACCATATATAGACAATGTATCTTATCGTAGGGATATAGGTAATGTCAGGCAGATGAAAGATATGTCACAGATTGATTTGAAATTCGATTCAGAACAGAATGCATTTGGTTTAACAGATGATTTCGATGAGTCTGGATTTAAAAATGAAAACCTGCTGATTACGCCTGACATGGTTTTGTCGAATATTAAAGAAGTACAGCAGAATAATAATGTCATGGTTTCGGATGCTCTTGTTGACAGCATGGGAGCCTGCTCTTTGGATGTAGAGATGGAAACCGGTACCGGTAAGACATATGTTTATATAAAGACAATGTTTGAACTGAATAAGCGTTACGGTTGGTCAAAGTTTATTGTAGTGGTTCCATCTATTGCAATAAGAGAAGGTGTTAAGAAGTCTTTTGAAATGACACAGGATCATTTTATGGAGCATTATGGGAAAAAAGCCAGATTTTTCGTATATAACAGCAGCAATCTGAATCAGCTTGATTCATTTTCAAGTAATGCC
>CADBCZ010000103.1 GCA_902793335.1 uncultured Lachnospiraceae bacterium | reverse complement strand
TAAGTCTTGTTTTCCATTTCTTAAATACGTATTTATTCTTATTTTGGCGACAAAGGTACAAAAAATCCCACAGATTGCAAAATATCTGTGGGATTTCTTGTGTTAGAACTAATCAATAGTTACAAAATTTGTCAGTTCGCCTTGCTTGGAATTAGGATAACTGTCGTATTCAATTAACTTGGCGTCCTTGCCATCAATGGAAAGAATAGCACATCTGGCAAAGTGCATGTCGTATAACAAAGCATCACCTTGTATTCTGGTAGATTCGTTAGGAACTACCCATTGAGCAACAATCTCATGTACATCCTTGTCATGGAATATGTAAGGACAAGTCATCTGAAACGTTGTCTTGCTATAAACATCTTCCATTCCTCCCAAGAGAGAGAAGGTTAGCAACTGTTCTCCAGTTTCTGTCTTTTCTATTTTGACAGGTATATTGGAAACCTTTGGATATTGATCGTCCGATACGACATTATATACCTTGCATGAATCTTCATCCATCTGGCCTATATGCTCAACACTGAATGTCAACGAATAGCTAATGCTCTCGCAAGTTACATCCGGCACCTTATCACCAAATCTGAACCAATCACACGAAGCTACCATTAATCCTACAACGAGTAGTAATACAACAGAAGTTGATTTCAAAATAGTTTTATTCATATCACTTATTTACGTTTAATTCTTATATAGAAATTCTTTCGGGAATTATTATAGTGTCCTTGATTTGTATTTTTATCATTTTTATTATCGTATTCACCTTTTTGTGAATTTGAAACATCTCCAAACCATCCGTTAGACAAACCGCCCCATCCCCAGTTAACGTGAAAAAAATCAAATCCACGACCACCAAATTGATAAGGCTGATCTATAGAGTTCCATCCAGGTACAAAATTGCCTTTACCATAAGGTTGCCATTCTGTAAACAAGAACAACACATCCATCACCATTTCGTCCACACCATCACATACCCAATAGTGTGAATCGCCCAAATATTTCAAATTTCCTGGCAGGAAAGACCAATTATCATCATTTCCTAGCATTATTACTGGATTTTTGCCATCTATAATTGAGTTTCGAACATTGAATGAGTCATCATCACCTACTGATACATCATATCCAAATCTTTCCATCCCTTCTTCAACATTTCCAGGCGTAGCCCATGAATAATCATCATGATAATGCATATCAATTAAAGCACCAATCATTCTAACAAAAAGCCCTTGACTTGAATTAGCATTAGGCTCATCAGGAATAGTACTCCAATCAAATGGTATACCATTAAACGAAAATGGACCAGGATGTTTATAATAATTCATAACTTGAGCAACTGCAATTGCAGCGCATCCTGCTGGACTTCCATTACAATAATCATTAAATGGTGAATGTTGATGCCATTTAGTAGAGAGTAATGGACCTACTACTTTTTTTACTGTACAAATTTTGTAACCAAGAACAGAATTACTTGCTGATGAATGATTAAATTCTGCACTATAACATAAGCCTTTATATGTTTCCTCAAATCCTCTTTCTTTGAATACCTGTTGGGCATCTGACAAAGGGCAAAAATGCCAACCTTGGTCACCTCCGTATCCATACTGATTAAGAAGTTCTTCGCATCTCATATAACAAGCGATATCAGCTTCAGTCAAACTTCCTGCCCTCGTTTTACTATTTCTTTGTAGATTTGTAGGAGTTACTTCTTCATTCCACAGATTATTCATATAGACCTTAACTGAATCACTTTTTTTACTACTTTCCTCAATTGTGACTTTAGCATCTTCTATCCATTCATCAAGTCCAAGAATTCCCTGCTTCAAATCAATGTTGCTCTCATCAGAGTAAGCTACAACTGGGAAATAGTCTCTTGTTGCACTTACTATTACAAAACCACTATCCGGATAATTGATAAGATACATCAAAGCCTGACCATTCTTACTAATTGTCTCTATTTGGGGATTATTAAAACTACGAGTTAAATAACCTTTTACTGAACTACTTCTTAACTTACTATAAAACTCATTCGCTACTTCTAACCCCTTTTCTTTTGTAACAAATGATTTATCGGAAGTTATGAATAGTTCATCATCTTCTATTCCTAACTTATTCATTTCTGTATCATTGCACGAAGATATACAAAATGCAATGAATATAAAAAAGAATGTAATAATTGATAATTTGTTATTCATATGATTTTACTTTAAATTTGAGTTTATATATTATCAAAGCTTTTAGAGTGAAATTTCTCCATAAAAGCAGAATCTGCCTTTTACCAATTTAATAGTACACTCACCACTAATATATGATGGCAATTCAAACTCTGTTACACCAGCAGGGATAACAGATGAATAAACAATCTCATCATCCTGTACTATATTTATAAGATACTCTGGATGAGAACTTGATAGAATTAATTTACAACCATCCTGATAAATGTGAGGCATATGAACAACACTCTTGCTGTGCCCAGGACCTGCAGGTTTGTCATCTATAATTTCAACGCTAAGATTAATTTTTACGCTTTCTGCAGAAACGCCATTTAGATTCAATGCAGACAAGCATAATAACAAGATAAACACCTTTTTCATTCTTCTATTCTTTATTAATTGTATTTAAGTTGTATAAAAAACAGATGCAAAGATAAGTTATTCTCTAATTACCAACAAAATAATTTGAATATAAGAATTAACCAAAAATTAACCATCACACAAACAACTCAAAATCAAATGATTATATATAATAATATTAGAATAAAAATGTTATTATTATGAATACTGTTTCAGTATTTCACTTAATTCCTTAGACTTTCCTTCCTTCTGAAACAATTTAAACATCAAACTTCTGCATACTTTCGAAATATATGGTTGGGTTACGCCAATCATATTTGCTACATCTTTGGAAGTAAAATGCAATCGAATAAGGATGCAGGTCTTAAATTCATTTTCACTAAGTTCAAACTTCTTTTCAGATATTAACTTATAAAAATTAGGAAGAACATCAATCACCATCATATATACCCGTTGCCATTGATCATCAGTAAGAAAAATACCTTTTGAAGCCAACTTACTCAAATTATTATATACCTCTGACTTTTGTAGTCGTATTTCTGATGATTCTTTCTGTAAACCTACTTTAATTTTATATGCCTCTATCGCATTTCCTAAATTTTCGGCTTCTTTTTCCTTCTCTTTAAGCAGTTTACTCAGTGTTTGTTCATGAGTACGTAAATGTATTACTTCAGAATTAGTCTTTGCCAATAACGAAACCTTATTTTTATATTCTTCCTTTTCTTCATTCCGCTTTTTGTGAACTTCCCTCACAATTACAAATGCTATTATAACAAAGAAAAATAATATTACACTTATCAACTGTATGATTGCATTAGCATGATCAGCCCTTTCTTTTTCTTGTCTGGCTATTTCCTGATTACGAGAATAGTCATACAGCCCCTGCATCTGTTCAACTTCCAGCATGGCCCTTTGAGCATAAACAGAATCATTCATCTCGTAACTATATAGCGCATATTTGGCTGCAGAATCTCCCATGTGTTTTTGCTGAAAAAGTAGGGCCAACCCTCTAGAACCTGCATTTTGGTTATTAAAGTCTTCACCTTCATTCAGTTCTTTTCGAAAATAATGCTCTGCAGAGTCTAAGTTGTTAATAGCCATATAGTAATAACCTTTGGAATAATAATAACTCTCTTTCCCTTTCTCAATATTATTACTATCATTAAAAAAGCCAGACTCCCTTTCGTATCTGTTTATAAATAATCTGGCTATAGATAATTCATTATTATCAATAAGTTCTCTAATAATTGATGAACAGCAATAAGATGCTTCCTTTGTATACCCTAACTTATCAAACATATTTATAACATTCTGACATGTTATAATTGCAGAATCTTTCTTATTTAATTGCTTGTAAGCAAATACTTTACAAGCCATACTTAATAAAGCATTTAAAGTATCTTTTCCCTTCCATCCATAATATGAAGAGAGATCTTCACACTTCATTTCTTGGGTATAAAGACCTTGATAATAAAATATGTCACTCATCTGTCCATATACTCTACTCAGTTGGCGATAGTCACAATCAGAGGCTGAAGTGTCTGCTTTCTCTATAGCCGCCTGGAAACTATTAAGTGCCATAGGGGCTTCATGAATATCATAATAAGCTCTGCCCAACAGGTAATAGGCCAGCATCTTTTCATTAGGCGTACCGTAATCCTCAAAATAATCTACTAATGCTTGTGCCTCCGTAGTATTATAAAAAACAGAGTCATCCTTGTTATATTCATTAAGTTGCTGCAAGCGTTTCTGCATGGTTGCATACTCCTTTCTGCCACAGCTTATCATGATTATCCATAAAAGAATGATATACAATAAATGCTTCATTAATTAGTTTTTTTTGCAAATTTTGGCGACAAAGGTACAAAAAATCCCACAGATTGCAAAATATCTGTGGGATTTCTTTATTATATTAAGATTTCTGCACTTTATCAGAAATAAATACCAAACGATACTGGCTGGAAGTTTACATCATTGGCATAGGTAGAGTTGAGGATGGTCATAGGCGAGAACTTGCCATAGATACTGAACCAGTTGTGGAAACTTACCTCGGCCATGATATCTACTGTGATGGGGCGCTGGTGAATCTTCTTGAATATTTGCTTGTGCTTCTCTCCATCGGCATCCCAATAGCGGTTCTTGATACTGGCATAAGTATTGATGTTGAACACAGGACCAAGTCCGAAAGTGACCTGTTTAGTACGATACTTCCACATAACAGGAATTGTAAGACTAAATACCTTGATTCTTGAGAAATCATTATCATATCCAGCTGGCAGATTTTCTTCTGTGATGGTACCGTCATCAAGCTTTACAAACTTGCTGCGACCATCCATTCGGAAATTGCGCCAATTTATACCAAAGCCTATTGAAAATCCATTGTGCTTGCCATAACCATATTTCTCAATCTCTGCGATGGTCCACATGATTTCCCACGAGCTACCTACAGACTGGGGACCTTTATAATCGGCATTAGCCCCATAACAGAGACCAAAGCCTAAACGGCTACTTAAGTTTTTTTGTTTCAAAGGATAACCGGTGCCATGACTTTTACTTTTTACAAAGTCGAAACTCCAGGTTTCTTTATTGATGCTCTGCTCGCTCACGTAGTTAGAGTCTACCAACAGTATCTTACTCTCGTAGGTGTATTTATCTTCGCCTTCACGTCCATACACCTTTATCTTCTGGATAGAATCACCTGTGATGATTCGTACCTTCTTTGGTTTAAGGATGGTAAGTGTATCATTCTCTAAAACTTCGACTGCATTTGCTGTGGCTGATATAGCCAAGAGCAATAGAATAAATAGTTTTTTCATATCGTAATACCTTTTATTTGATTAATTCTCGTAATGTTTCTAGTGAATTGAGCGTACCTTCCATATAGATAACCGTAACCTCTTCGTTATTGCGCTTATAGCACAGGAAACGGTTCTGGTTTCCCTGCTTTGGAAGTTGCAACATAAATGTTTCTTTAGAATGACTCTTCTTGCTTGAGTAATTCTCTCCATAAGCAAAACCAGGATTCTTTTTGATATCGAGCTCTATCAGATCGTGAACACGATTTATCTCCTGCTTGTTGTTAGCCTTGAAACGTACACTTCTGAAAAAGTTGAGCTGATACTTTGAGAGCATCTTGCCTTTTACTCTCGTTTCTACCATCCTTTGGGTAGGGATGATTTTTCCCTCGAAGAGTGGCGACACATTTAGTCCACTCTGGGCTTGGGCAGTGGCAATCGTGATAAGCCACGTCATGATAATCATCAGAATTTGTTTCATATCGCTTTAATTTCTGAATAAATCGTTCAACTGTTGTTCTATCTCGTCTTGAGTATTGTCATCAGCAAGTTCTCCTAAAGAGTGTTTCATCTCGGCCATAACCGTCTGCTTGTCTGTGTACTTCTTACCATATATATAAGCTACACATTCATCGCTGGTTTCAAGCTTCGCAAAGTGTATTGCAGTCATCGAGATACCAACTACGACGCAAGCTGCTGCAAATATAGCTATCAGTCTGTTTCTTACTACCTTTCTGGCTCTGCTTAACGTTTTTCGAACTGCCACTTCTGTCGATCCTAATACCAGTGCTATCTCGCGCATCTCCATTCCCTGCAGATGTCGCATACGCAGAATGGTTCTCTGGGTTGATGGTAGCGAGTCGATTACTTTCAATAGCTGTTCTATCTGCTCGCCATCATCGCTGAAATCTGCTTCATCAGGAAGCTGAGCTATATCGATAGTATGGTGTTTCTTTCGCAATGCATCGATACAAAGGTTGCGTGTAACAATGCTGGCCATACCTGCAATAGGTAGAGTCAGTTGTTCGCGCATCAGCCAGAGCTTTACCATCGCATCTTGTGCGATGTCTTCAGCCTCGTCAGTATTGCCCATATACTTATGAGCTATACTAACCAGCTGTTTTCTAAGCTCTCCTGCTTGTTGTTGAAACGCCTCTGTTGTCATTCTTCTTTTTGCTTATTGCTTTTATCCTATATACGAACAATAATCAGATTTGTGACATCAAAGGAACACTTTTTTTCAGAGATTTTCAGAGAATAAGATTTTTAGCAAAGTGCCAGATGATGATACCTGCTGTTACAGATACGTTCATAGAATGCTTGGTGCCAAACTGTGGTATCTCCAAACAACCATGAGATGCATCTATCACCTCCTGATGGACACCTTTTACCTCGTTACCCATCACTACAGCATACTTCTTATTATGAATAGGTTTAAAATTCTGAAGCATCGTTGAGCCATGAGCCTGTTCAACAGAATAGACCTCATAACCATCAGCTTTCAAAGCTTCGACTGCCTCAAGGGCTGTATCGAAGTACTTCCAGCTGACACTATCCTCAGCCCCAAGAGCCGTCTTGTGGATCTCAGCCATTGGTGGTGTGCTGGTGATACCACACAGATAGACCGCCTCGATGCGGAATGCATCGCCAGTACGGAACACACTACCCACATTATGCATTGAGCGCACATCATCCATCACCACAACCAGTGGTGTCTTCTTTGCTTCTTTGAACTCCTCAACTGTGAGGCGCTCCATTTCTATAGTACGTAACTTCTTCATTCTGCCTGCAAAATTACTACATAGAAAACAAACTACCAAATAATTGTGGAAAAACCTGTTGATAAGTATGTGGAAAACGATATTAATAACT
>CADBCZ010000102.1 GCA_902793335.1 uncultured Lachnospiraceae bacterium | reverse complement strand
AATACTATATAAATTCAAAAACTGCTATCTTTATTTTAAAGTAGTGGTAAATTTATTGTAACTGGGGCTAGCCGTCGCGCTAGCGACTTGGTACAATATTTATAATACAATATTACTAAAAAAACAGCAAAAGTAAGTATAAAAAATATACAAACAAATAAAATTTTACATACCAACGAAACAAAAAACATAAATAAACAACATATCATAACACTAATAATTTCAGAAAAACCATCACTATATGTTATTCCCTGCCTTACTGTTATCTGGTGCACGAAAAAATCACCTCCGCACTCTCACTTCCTAACCAAATGAGAAAAGAACTAAAAACATCTTTAGTGGATTTTAATAATTCAACAGTCAATTTACCTGTTTCTCGTATTTCTTTTATAGGTGAAACCACACTTAATAAAGAGAACAACGCAGCCTCTATAGATTTTAGCTTTTCTGTTGTATCATTTACTGTATATGCATTTGCAGTACATACCATAACATCAATAGCACTTAGCACTGAACTAGCAAAAGAAATACCACCATATACAGAGATAAAAACATCTGCAACCAACAAACCACCAGCAGCAGTTGCTAATGCTGTTATCCCCAATGATATCATTGACATTATCAGCAAACATGTCTGAATCTCTGATATTTGTTGATGAATTTTGGAAAAATATGTTTGTTCCAACCCAAATGGATCCAGATAACTTATCGGATTTCCTTCAACATATGAGTATCTGTTAAGACTGCTTACACGTTCTAATACTCCTAATAATACATCCTGATTAATAAATCTCTTAATTTCAACGTTATAATAACGTGCCTTCATATAGTAGAGACCGTTATTGTCTGTGGTAACTCCATATTGACCATTATACAGAAATGGTATATCTTCTCTATATTCACCATCAATCAGTTCGCCATAAGGCGTATAGCTATATGTTTCAACAACACTTCCTTTGGCATCGGTAACCGCCATTGTACTTCCTACATTATTGAAATGATACGAAAGATAATCCTTATCATCATCCTGTGCTGTAAGTCCATTTCCATAGAAATAATATGTCGTTAATCCATTATTATCATTCTCAGATATCTTTGTTTCCGTACTTTGAAGAACCTGGGATAACTCCGGCTGGGTATTTATTACATACTCTATCTTTTTCTCGCACGTCTCAACACCTATCCTATTATTCTCCGCATCATAGGTGTATATTGTATCTCCTGCCTTGATTAATCGGTTGCGACAGTCATATACGAAATCTTTCATCTCTCCTGCAAGAGGACCGTAGATCATGTTTCCGTCTTTATCATACTTAACAGCGTCACCGTTGTATGTAAGTAGGCGGTTATTCTCATCATAGGTCATCTCAGCAGAAGTAACACCTGTGAAATTGAGTTCTCCTTCACATAATTGTTTAACTTCCGTTATGTTGACAAAACTATTATAGGTATATTATTAACGGTTAACCTCAATCCATTTTGTCTAGAAAACCTTCAATACTTTTCTGTAAATGGTATATTACAAGTCTCAATTATATAGTCATATAACGATTGGTACTTGGTATGCGTAAGTCCAAGCGTCTTAGAAAATGCATAGATACATTCTTCTTCAACATGACAGCATAACCAATGTGTTTCTTTAACAGCAATAACATAATAATCCTCTGTAAGACCACATTCTCTTGCTCTTTTATTTTCTAAAATAGAAGCATCCTTATTTAGCAATATAATATCTCCCAAATTATAATTTAATTTAATATACCAATTAGATGACTGATTTCTTTTAGCATTTTCATCCACATACGTTTCAGAAAACTGTTTTCTTTTTTCTAAAAAATCATCATTTGGAATTTCGGTCCGGTAAGATATATATGTTAAAATTGCATTTTGTCGTAATTTAACATAATTTTCATAATTAATTCTTTTGATATATTCACTTTTGTATTGTTCCTTACATATTTTTTCATATAATTGATTCCCTTTATATTTTATAACAGGTAACAAAATTATATATATCACTCCAGCCAAAGCACAGACTATTCCTATCAAATAATTCTCGTTCAAAAAAGCTGCAATTGACATTCCAAAATAAAGAAATGAAACAATAATCCACTGATATTTTGACCTTGTGTTAACCGGAATCCCACTAAAACCTCCTTGTCCAACATGTGAAAAACTACCATAACCAGACGTCTGTCCACCAATTCTAAAAACCAATTTATATGGATCCATCTTAGGATATTTATTTATATCAAATCCAGACCAATCTACCTCAATATCTTTTTCCATTTGCGCCCCCTAAATCTAACCTAATATCTCAAGCCAAGTTTGAATAGCTTGCACTGCTAAAGAAGAAGCTGTATGAATAGGTCCATACAAATTCTCCCATAAATCATATTTTAACGTTACAGCATTTTCCCATCCAGCAGATATACCTTTAAAGTTTGCCGCCATTTTAGCTTCAGATTTGTAAGATTTAGTCATTCCTGCAACTCCTATACCAATTATACCAATTAACAAATTACTCATGTTTTGTATTGCATCTGAAGTATTTCCTGCCTTAATATCATTTATCACATCAACAAAATATGCAGCCGAATCAATTGTTCCTCCTGCTATACCTAATACTTCTCCAACTGTTATCAATAATGGTTGTACGGTAATTGTTCCAATTTTTGTAACAATAACACCGGCAATTGATAGTACAGTGGCAACATTATGCCAAAAAGAAGTATCCTTTTTCTCCAACCCAAACGGATCAAGATAACTTATCGGATTACCTTCTACATATGAGTATCTGTTCAGACTGCTTACACGTTCTAATACTCCTAACAGTACATCCTGATTGATGAATCGCTTGATTTCAACATTGTAATAACGTGCTCTCATGTAATAGAGACCATTTGATTCAGTAGTTACTCCATATTGACCATTATAAAGGAATGGTATATCTTCTCTATACTCACCATCTATCAATTCACCATAAGGTGTGTAGTTATAAGTCTCAACAACACTTCCCTTGATGTCTGTGACAGCCATTGTACTTCCGACATTGTTGAAATGGTAAGCAAAGTAATCCTTACCATCATCCTGTGATCCAAGTCAGCTTCCATATAAGTGATATAACAATATGTATATTATCTATTAAACAGCAATTATCAAATATAATAAGTTTAATAATAAAAATATAACATTATAAGTAAGCAAAATATAATTAAGAAAAGCCGGACAATATAATGTATCATCTTTTAATATGCCTCCCTCAATACTTGAAACTAAAATATGATAATCATTATAATCATCGGAAGATATTACATCAACTTCTATCGGTTTATCAATTAATTTTTTAAATGTCCTATATCTATTAACTTCACACGAATATTGTTCTTCAAAAACGTGCTGAGAATTACCATCGAAAAATGTACAAACAATCTTAACAAACAATAAACCCTTTAATGCAAAAACAATACTAACATCATTCGGATCCATTTTTGCTTTTATTAGCCTTCCATTTTCAACGAGTAAATTGTGTCTGCTATTAATATTTCCTACACCCAGAACAATAATCCAACAAATTATAAATACCGGAACGTAAATCATAATGAATAATTTCCATTCACTTATTTTTTCTTTACATACTACTGTTTGTAAAAATGCAAAAGCAACATTTACTATTAATACTAACATGTTTTCTGACGTTTTTTTAATTCTCACTTATAATTCTCCATTATCATATCTATCTTTCAAAAAGAAAATAATTGTACACCAATCTCCTGCCTCAGGAATTAATCCTATAGCATTTTTTTCAATTCCTTGCACAGCTTCTTTTTGTTCTTTACTTAAAAACTTATATTGAGTTATATCATAAATATATAAACCTATATCATATAAACTTAAAATTGCCCCAGTTGCAAATGATACCGGGTTTGGAAAACTAACATTAATACATGCCATAATATATGTAATATTACTAATTACTTTATGTTGATTGTATGTTTCCCAATTATAACTTTTTTCCAACCCAAACGGATCGAGATAACTTATCGGATTTCCCTCAACATATGCATATCTGTTCAGGCTGCTTACACGTTCTAATACTCCTAATAATACATCCTGATTAATAAATCTCTTAATTTCTATGTTATAATAACGCGCTCTCATATAATAGAGACCATTCGAATCAGTTGTCACTCCGTATTGACCATTATAAAGGAATGGTATATCTTCTCTATATTCTCCCTCTATTAATTCACCATATGGTGTGTAATTATATGTCTCAACAACACTTCCCTTAACGTCTGTGACAGCCATTGTACTTCCGACGTTGTTGAAATGGTATGAGTAATCTTGTTGTTATCCCAAGATGTTAGTACATTATTCCTAAAATCACATTTCCAAGGCATTTCCCAGTTTTCTCATATAAGCTTCCGAATCAATATAATACTGATTATGATTTAAAGGATTTATACTCACTTCCATTTTCGGATATACACCTCTCTGTTTTATAGTTCTCATATAGTCAAACATAACGTTGGAACCATCATGGAATTTACATTCATACACAACAGTTTCAAAAGATCGATTTTTAAACTCTGCAACTTTACTCTCCAAAGAAAAAGTATGTACTCCTCTAAAACAATACTGTGATCCAGCTTGAGAACTCTCTATTTTCATTTCATCAACTTCAATATGTATTTTTAAACTCAACATATATAAATAATCATTTTTTTTGTTTATTTGTTTTATTATGTACCATTTAATACTCAAAACTATTATTAAAACTAGTAATAAAACTATAAAAACCGAATATATTCCAATGAGTTCATTAAAAATAAGAAATACTGGGTACATACAAAAAACAAGAAATCCTATCACCCCCATAACACTAAACACAGAATTATACAACTTAACTCTGCTCAATGCTTTCAAATATTTTTCGTTCACTTTATTTCATCCCCTAACTATACACACTACTCACAAAACTTTTTAAATCATATATAAATTTTATAAACGTTGTTCCATTACTACCCAGTAATTTTCCAATTTTAGAAACGACCTTTAAACCTGTATCCGTAAAAACAGGAGAAAGAACTCCTATAGAATCCAATAATAAATCATAAACTAATTCATCTGCTCTTTCTCCGTTTTGATACCGAATTAATTGAACAGAATTCAAAACAAAATTAACACTTGCATAAAAAATATTAAATGCTATAAAGAAGCTAGATGCAACTACAGGCGCAAAAATAGCTACTAACGATAAAAATGAAACAATAACACCAGCAGCATCCAGTATATTTTGAAGCACCTGAATTGCCAACCCAAACGGATCAAGATAACTTACAGGATTACCCTCAACATATGCATATCTGTTAAGGCTGCTTACACGTTCTAATACTCCAATCAATACATCCTGATTAATGAATCGCTTGATTTCAACATTGTAATAACGTGCTCTCATATAGTAGAGACCGTTGCTGTCGGTGGTTACTCCATATTGTCCGTTATACAGGAATGGTATATCTTCTCTATACTCGCCATCAATTAATTCACCATAAGGAGTATAATTATATGTCTCTACAACACTTCCCCTGGCATCAGTGACAGCCATCGTACTTCCGACGTTGTTGAAATGGTATGAGAAATAATCCTTACCATTATCCTGTGAAGCAAGACCGTTTCCGTAGAAGTAACAGGTAGTGGTTGTGTTAGCATTATCTGTTATGCTTGTTGTTATGCCTTTGTCAATTTCGCTGTTTGCATCTTTGCTTGTCAGCTTAATTTCCGTACTTTGCAGAACCTGTGATAACTCCGGTTGTGTGTTGATAACATATGTTGTTCTCTTCTCACCTGTCTCAACACCTATCCTGTTATTCTCTGCATCATATGTATAACTTGTATCTCCTGCTTGAACCAATCTATTACGAAAATCATATACAAAATCTGTCATCTTGGCATAATAAACGGTTGCAAAATCAAGCTCTCCATCAGTAATGGATGTGACGTTATCAAAGTTGTCATATGTCATGGAAAGGGTTATGTCTTCTGCCTTAGTCTTACCCTTCTTCGTAACAGATGTAATACGATTTCTTGCATCATAAGAAAATTTTGTGACACCACCCTCTGCATCAGTTACTTTAATACAGTTGAGGGATGAATCGTATTCATACCTGGTTACGTTGCCATTGTTATCCGTAGCCTCTGCTACCTTACGGTATTCATTATACTTTAACTGTGTCTTGCTGCCAAGTGCATTTTCAATCAAAGACAGATTACCGTCATTGTCATAGGATAGTGTTGTTACTGCTCCCGCACCATCTGTAACCGTTGATAGTCTTCCGGCTTCATCATATGTTAAAGTACTTGTATTACCGTTAGCATCCGTCTGTGTCTTTAACAGTCCGTTATCATAATATGTGTAGCTTATCTTACCGGCGTTAGCCTGTGTCAGAGATAGTATCTGGCTTCCCGCACTGTATTGTGCATTTTGAAGACTACCAAGCATATCTGTTACAGACAATGCGTTACCTGCTGCATCATAAGCAGAACTTACCTTAGTTTCCCCATCAGGACATATTATCTCTATGAGATTACCGTTATTATCATATTTATATTCATAATAAGTGCCGTCAGGTCTTATCTCCTTTGTAAGATGATCATCATCGCAAGATTCTACGCCTGCAGTGGGTTGCTATAGCTATATTATTCCTATCCGACGCAGTGCAATCTCCGCGCAGCGTTTCTTATCATATAATCGAGTAGGAGGAATTTCTCTTAGTTGAGAAATTCCGACCTCTCACACCACCGTGCGTACCGTTCGGTACACGGCGGTTCAATCAACTTAACAAGTA
>CADBCZ010000101.1 GCA_902793335.1 uncultured Lachnospiraceae bacterium | reverse complement strand
CAGGTGCTAAATCAAAAGTCCACAGTATCTGAATGTATTGAACCACGATATAAAAAGAAAGGGAAATGGATGTTTTTGCTTCTAAAAACATCATACAAGGTGATTTTGAGTGTCGAACGACAGAAAGATAGAATTCAATCTTCCGAAGCTAGATGATATCTTTACCAGTCAGATGGAAAGAGATGACAGAAGCTTAAAGAGAATATACAATATTCCTCTGGATAAAATTGATCCTTATCCTGATCACCCTTTTAAGGTAAGAGATGATGAGGATATGATGAACCTTGTAGAATCTGTCAAGGTGAATGGAGTACTCACACCTGCTATAGTAAGAAGAAAAGAGGATGGCAGATATGAATTGGTTGCCGGGCATAGAAGGAAAAGGGCCTGTGAGTTAGCCGGGATATCAACATTGAGGGCTGAAATCTGGGATATGACCAGGGATGAGGCTATCATATATATGGTTGAGTCGAACTTTCAGAGATCCACTATTCTTCCAAGTGAGAAGGCTTATGCATATAAAATGAGAATGGAAGCCTTGAATAGGCAAGGGAAAAAGTTAGAGGGCACTTGTGGACCGTTGGTCCACAAGTCAAGAGATGAATTAGGTAATGCCACCGGTGAAAGCGGGAGAACAGTATCTAGATATATCCGTCTTACGGAACTTGTACCAGAGATATTAGAAATGGTTGACGAAGGAAAGATGGCACTAAGACCAGCTGTAGAACTCTCATATATTCCGAAGGAAATACAGGAAGAAGTGTCAAATGATTCTGAGCATTATTGGTTTGATGTAGGCCAGATAATGAATATTAAAGATGGTGAGGTGGCTCAGTATGTAATAGATAATATTGCGTTTGCTGGATACAATAAACAACAGACCTCATTTGCGAGTTCGACACTTAATAAACTGTACACGGTCATTAAGACAGAACGTACACTGGTATATTACAAAGAAAAATCAGAAGAATTAGATAAAGTTCTCAATATTTTTATACGTGTTAATAGTGGAGGCACAGTTCTTAGTTATTCTGATTTGCTTCTTTCAATTGCAACAGCACAATGGGAAAAATATGACGCACGTGAGGAGATAACAGAATTTGTTGATACGATTAATGGACTAGGGAATGGGTTCAATATTAACAAGGACTTTGTTCTTAAGACTGCGCTTGTTCTGAGTGACTTTTCTGATATCGCATTTAAAGTGGACAATTTTAATAAGGCTATCCCCTCTAATTTTATTTCGTGTTTTTCCTCCACAAATCGGACAATGTATCCATTCTATAAGCATTCCAACACCTTATTTATTTTTCCAACTTAATCACAATTTCAAAAATATTATCATTCACATTTGCTGAAATATCTCCATTCATTTTATCTAATAACTCTTTGGCTATGGACAATCCTAATCCTGTAGACAATGAACTTCTTGCTATATCAGATTTATAAAATCGGTCAAATACTCTTGCCGTGTCAATATCTGTATCATGCAAAATATCATTGTGAAAAGTTATTTCAATTACGCTGTTCATTTCTATCAAAGAAATACATACAAACTTTCCACCATGCTCAATTACATTTTTTAATACATTTTGAAAAACCCGTCTTAACGCCATATCATTTGCCCAAATATAGATTGGCTTTTCTGGAATTGAGATATCTGGCGTAATGTTTGCATTTTTAAATTCTTGATAAAAACTCAGCACCATATCCCGAAGGATTTGATTGATACAACATTTTTCTGATGTAATCTCATAGGATTGACTGGAAAGTTTTGCGTAAGTAAAAAGTTCTTCCAGCATTTCCTGTAATATGGATATTTGCTGGCTAATAATTTTTGAATACTTCTCCCGCTCCGCTGAGCTATTACATTGGCACATCAACTGAAAATATCCGCTTAACGATGTCAACGGGGTACGAATATCGTGTGATATGTTCGTAATGGTTTCTTTCATATTACTTTCGTTTGTTAAACATTGTGTTTTCAATATAGAGCATTGTCTTGAAAGAGCGTTGATATTATTTATTAAGTCCGTAATACTGCCGTTACGGTATTCTCCAGTAACAATTTTATTGGTTTCATGCGTGTTTATAAATTCTATCTGTTCGTTAATACTTTTAATCTGCCAGACAAAATGCAAATGTCTAACCAACACAAAGACTAAAATCACCGCTAACACAATGCACACAAATACCATGCCCCGTTCAACCTTTCCGTTATTTCAAATCTCTCCTTTGGATAATCACTGATGATAGTGTATTCATCAAAACAATAGCACCTACCGCAATAATACTTGCCCTTATATACAAGCCACTTGTGCTGTCTAATGAAAGCAAACCGACATTGCCTGATGTCAGATAATTCATAATGCTAAAATCCGAAATAGCTTGCAGCTTTGAAAAAACGGACACCAGAATCGCATCAACTATTTGTAAAATACCGGCTGCAATTAAAATTCCCGCTAACATTGTTGCAACTGAGCTTTCTGTAACATTAAATAGGAATAATACAAACATACCATAAGCTATATGGAGCAATATCTGAACTATCAGAAAAACGCATCCTTGCCCTATATTAGCAATATTTATATAGCCTAAGAATGCCACACTCCCAAGCATAGTAGCCAAAACAGCGCCAGCTATCATCATTACTGCAAAAATACTGATTACAACAGACTTGCTGAAAACAAAAATACCTTTATGCGTAACCTGCCCTGCTATGTTTTTTAAAAATCCATTACGTCCTTCACTCCCTGCAAAATATGTTACAAAAACCACTAAGAACATTAGCAAAAGTTTGCTTTTCACATTTACAGCCACTAACTCCATTAAGGGAACTTCGGTTCCTGTACACCATTCTGGTTTTACAGAACCTATATAAATTCCCCAGTTTACTTCATCACCATTTGCTTGTAAATCTTGAAGGGCAGTCGGATTGCTATTATAATAAGCTAAATCTTGGCTGGTCATAAAAATAGAAGCAAACATCATAAGCATAGACGCTAAAAAGATAAGCCAAGTTGCTTTATTTTTTACCATTCGATATAAGTCCATTTTAATCACATTAATCATTGTAAACGCCTCCTATCATTTCAAGGAAATAGTTTTCAAATGTTTTACTTGCAACAGATATAGAAGTTATTGGTATCTCACATTTGGAAAGCTCCATAGCAATATGTCCGCTATCTTCCAACCGTTCAAATATATGAATTGTATGGCTATCTACAACTTGATAATGTGTAAATCCAAGCCTGTCCAATACAGGTAACGCTCTTGTTGGGTCAGGCATTTCTAATTCTATATGCTCACTACAGGCAATATCCAACTCCGTATGTGATAGTTCTTTTATCAGTTCTCCATTATTTATAAAGCCGAATTTAGTTGAAACTTTAGAAAGTTCTTCTAAAATATGACTGGAAATAATAATGGTGATATTTTTCTTTTTATTTAAGTCCAAAAGGGTATTGCGGATTTCTACAATTCCCTGTGGGTCAAGTCCGTTAATAGGTTCGTCAAGCAACAACAAATCTGGTTCTCCTACAAGTGCCATAGCAATGCCAAGCCTTTGCTTCATTCCCAACGAATATTGAGACACTTTCTTATTCCTTGCTTCACACAATCCAACTGTTTCCAAAATTTCTTCAATATAACCTTTTTTGTTGATACCAGTGCAAATACATTTCAATTTCAGATTATCGTATGCAGTCATTCCAGTATATAAACTGGGAGCTTCAATAAGAAGCCCGATTCTTGACAGGATTTTTCTCCGCTCCTTGCCGCTATATCCCATAAAAGTAATATCCCCGCTTGTCGGCTTACAGAGTCCTCCTATCATTTTAAGAAGTGTCGTTTTACCTGCACCGTTTTTCCCGACTAAACCATAGATTTCTCCTTGACATACATTTATGCTTATGTCACTAACCGCTGTCTGATGTTTATATTTCTTTGTCAGGCTATTTGTACTAAGCAATTCATTCATCATAATGACCTCCCATCTTTATGATGGCTATATTTTATCAGACAACTACCAAAACATCGCAAAAAAAGGGTTAAGAAAAGTATAAGCTTAGTCCGCTATCTTAAAACCAATTCCCCAGACAGTTTCAATATATTCTTCTTCCGTATACTGCCTAATTTTAGAACGGATATGGCTAATGTGGACATTGACTGTCTTATCTTCACCCATATAATAATTATCCCAAGCGTAATCATATATTTCCTGCTTTGAAAAAACCTTATCTTTTTTAGAAAGAAGCAGTTCTAAAATCTTAAACTCCTGTCTGGTAAAATTCAGTTCATGCTCTTTAACGGAAACAGTATGTTTTTGCTTTGAAATCTTTAATTCTTTGTATTGAATAACATCATCAAATTCAAATTGCGGTGATGCTTTCCTTAACTGCACACTGATTCTCGCATAGAGTTCTTCAAGATCAAACGGTTTTGTTATATAATCATCTGCCCCTGACATTAGAGAATTTACTTTTGTATCTAATTCATCTCTTGCCGAGAGAATAATAACAGGCGTTTTTATATCAGGTCTTATTTTGCTTATTAGTTCGTTACCATTTATTCCCGGCAACATCAAATCCAAAATGATAATATCGAAGTTTTGGTTTTTTAGATACAAAAGAGCTTCCGTGCCTGAAAATGCCTGTGTGCATTCAAATAACTTTTTAGACAGATAATCACATATCATATTGTTTATTTCAGTGCTATCTTCCACTATAAGAATTTTTTTCATAATTTTTCTCCAATCTGTACATTAGGAGCTTTAAATCTTGCATCCATCGGCTTTTTCGTACCTATGGGAATAAGCCACACACGATTAACATTTAATGCCCCGTCGATACGCTTTTGTTTACAAAGTCGCTGTACCCACCTAATAGAAACATCCCATTTCTCGGCTGCTTCTTGTGCTGTCATATACTCAAACATAGCTATACCTCCTAAAGCGTACTGTATGTATTATAGCCGTTTGAACGAACAGTATCAAGTGTGTAATTATGAACTTTAATCGCTTGCTATAAGCGATTAAATATCCTATTACAAGAGATTTCAGACCGTTTCATAAGAAGCCTCGTTTCTGTAAAATATATATAGTACGATTTTACAGGCACAAGGTGGTGAGTTTATGGACGCAAGAAACAATGATTTTGACTTCGATTTTACACCGATAGGGCAGGCAATCAAAAAAGCAAGGACAGCAAAAGGTATGACCAGAGATGAGCTTTCTCGTATTGTGGATTATGATCCAAGACATCTTTAAGCGATTGAAAATGAGGGACAAAAGCCAAGTCTGGAGTTGTTCATTCAGCTTGTGACGATGTTCGGTGTATCAGTTGACGAATACATATTCCCAGATAATGAGGTCAAGAAAAGTTCCGTCCGCAGACGCTTAGACGCAGAACTCGACAAACTAAATGATAAAGAGTTGCTCGTAATAGAAGCAACGGTCAGCGGTCTATGTAAGGCAAAAGAATAGGAGATATAAAGGCACGGATTTTTACACCGTGCCCTTTCTTCATTATATTGCTTTGATTTTTTTAAGATAAGCAACTGCATCTGTGTGTCCGCAAAAATAAATATGCAGACGTTCCATATCGCTCAATTTTCGGTTCAACTTAAAATACTGAACAAGAACTTCGTGTTCATCATTAGAAATATGGATTTCACCCTCTCCCTCTATAACATTTTCTATAAAAGGATACTTTTTCGTTAATATGCTAAAAATTGAAGACAAATGGGATGTAATAAAGAAGGCAATAACTCAAGCGGTTTTATTGGTATCTTCCTTTGGATATTCCAGAGACAGTTTAAAATCCAATTACGCGTTAATACCCATAGCTTATTATTTAATGACAATAGGTTTACCGACAAACTTTATTGATACTTCAAAGCAAAAGGCAAACAGGGCAGTCATAAAAAAATGGCTTATTAGATCATTGTTAAAGAAAGCTTTTAGCGGGCAGCCAGATAGTGTTCTAAGACCAATTCGCGAAATATTGAGGAACAATGGTAACAATGATTTTCCGTTTGATGAAATAGTTGAAAGATTTAAAGGAACTAATAAGTCCATATCTTTTACAGCTGATGATATCGACGATTACTTAGTAACGCTTAGATATGGTAAGCCAGATACATTATCAACGCTAATGTTGCTTTATCCTTCTTTGGATTTTAAAAACATCTTCCATGTGGATCATATTTATCCTAAAAGCAAATTTACAAGAGGAAACCTATCCAAGGAGGGTATTGATGACTCAAAAATAGACTCATATATTTATGCTGTAAATAGTATTAGCAATTTACAACTTTTACCGGCAACCCCTAATGAAGAAAAAAATGATACAGACTTTGATGTATGGTTCAATAGTGAATATCCAACATCAAAGGCTAAGGCATCTTATAGAGATATTAATTATATCCCAGATATGAGCTATGGTTACAAAGATTTTCTGGACTTTATCAATGAACGTCAGAAGCTTATATCAAAAGAATTAAAGAATATTCTCTTGTAGCTTCCTCTGATACACCGATACAAAACCCGGTACAAATACTACATAAAATATGGAAAAGATATGAAAAAGCGGCAAAGACCGTATTAGAGGGCGTGACATTGTCACGGAGAGTGTCTTCTCGTCACGGGTTATGAAGCCTCGGTAAAATTCCCGACAATGAAGTCGTTGAACTAAAAAAGCCAATAGTATATTTGTAAGTCAAAGGACACTTTCTAAAGTATTTTGGGAAAGTGTCCTTTTTTGCTTTATAGGAAAGTTCTCCTGCGGAGAACTTTTGAGTTAAAATAAGCCCGTCGGTAGACGGGCGTGACAAGTAGACCATGATTGTTTAGAAGATATAGA
>CADBCZ010000100.1 GCA_902793335.1 uncultured Lachnospiraceae bacterium | reverse complement strand
TCAGTTATCCGGTGGTCAGCAGCAGAGGGTAGCAGTTGTCAGGGGTGTGATAAATGATCCCGAAATCCTCTTTGCAGACGAGCCGACAGGAGCATTAAATTCGCAGAATACGACAAATGTTTTAAATATTTTATCAGACCTATAGCAGAACTTGTACCGTTGGTTTCAGCAGTTACTTCCTACACCTTAATCGTGCATGGTCCAAATTCATTATTTATTAAACGTGTAATTGCAGTGATAATATTGTTGCAATTTTTTCTTTTGGATTATAAAATGGCAATTCTGAGTTGAAATTGATTAAAGAGGTCAACTGTTTCCCAAAAGGAAATGGTTCGAAAAGAGAGAAAAATGTCTGATTGTAGCAGGAGAGTTATGATTTTATTTTTGTAATAGGCAGTGTTTTTTCTTACATTTCCCCAGCCGAAAATTACATTTAAGATTTCGGTTTGTATTCTATGCTATATTGTAAATGTTGTAATACTATAGGGGGCGATTCCTGATGGATATAGATATTTATGTAATGGATGTTAATGAAAATGGAGTTGTATATTTCGGATATATTACAAAGTTGGATAACAAGAAGGAAAACATAGAAAAATATCTTGGTGGCGAATATAAAGAAATTCCGCTTGTGAAAGATATTGCTATAATCGTTAGTAAGAATCAGGAAAAGATTCTGGTAAATAGGGTATTTATTAGAAATGATAAAGAGAGAGTATTTCTTCATGGAAAGATCATCTGTGCAAGGAAAAATGGAGAAGAAATAACTTCGATTACTCCTGATGATGTAAATGTTATCAGGAAATATCTGAAACCTGTGTTTGATCTGGGTGAGAATTACGTTATAGGGGATTAGTATTTATTCAACAAAGAAGTCATTGAAATCGCAATCAAAAATATCGGTCAGAGCAATGAGCATATCAACAGTAGGATTGTTAAGTCCATGTTCGACCTTGGAAAATATTCCGGTTGTGACTTTAACGCCCTTAAGTTGAAGCTTGGCGATTACATCTACTGCCCGCAGGTTACGCTCTGTGCGGAGTCTTTTTATATTCGTTCCGATAATCGGATGACCTGTCTGTGTTAGTCTCTCTGACATGGGTAATACCTCTGTTTACTATAAATACTATGCATAGTGATAATAAATTAGAATGTATATAGAAATATTTTATCCAATTTGGAAGTTTTTAGTGTCCAAAATGGAAGATTTGTGATAAGATTAAAAGCGTGAAATAATAAGAATTATTAATAACTAGAAAACAATGATAAAAGAGAGGCGGTTTATATTATGAAAAGAAAATCTATGCTGGCTAAACTCAGCACACTACTTATGTTACTCATTTCTACTTTTGGAATCTTTATTCCGAATAATATCTGTAGAGCTACTGAAGTTCAGGGCGAATCAATTCCTGAAAATATACTATACACGCCTATAATTGAAACATTCCCTGATTCAGGTGAAAGATATGGAATGTATGGAGAGAATTGGGAATGGGTAAAAGGTTTTGAATATGTAGCTACTCGTTTAAATAATTGTAATGAATCTGCTTTTACTTTTACAAAAGATGATATACTATCAGTAAAATCAAGCAATCCTGATATTTTAAATCTTAATTCTAAAGCAATTGGGGAAACTAAAGATGCTGGAGCTGGATATATCGAAATAAAAGTAAAAGAAACAGATAAATATAAAGCTTTTACAATAAGAATGCCTTTCATATCATATCCTGCTTCTACTTTGGCTGGAATTTCTCCAACTAATAAATATACTAAAAAAGGCAAAAAAGTTAAAAATACTTTAGCTTTTGGACCTAATTGTAGTAGAAAGATGTCAGGAATAATTGGTAAAAACAGTAAGTCAATAGTTGAAATCTCTTCAGATAAAAAATTTAATAATATTATTAAAAAATATACTCTTAAACCTAAATATTTTAATAATCAAAAAGTTAAAATTGTTAATAATATTAAAGATATCGGACTCAAAAAGAATAAAACTTATTATTTAAGAGCTTATTCATATAGAAAATTTAATAATTTAACTATATATTCTGAAGAATATTATTTTTGGAAATTTAAAATAAAGAAAAATGGAATAGTTGAAAATGATATCCATACAAAAGCAAAAGATAAAGAAAATTGGAGTGGTAGTGTTGAATTAAATAAAAATCCCGATGAAAAAGAAATTTTAAAGGCTTATGGCGTAAATTATGTAGACTTCGATTGGCTGAAATTTTGTGAATTATATCAAAAATAATCAAAAAATGATATAAAAAAATACTGTTATCTGTAGGTGGAAAGTGATTCAGTAATAAAAGGAAAAGCGACAAAATATAGTTGCTTTTTCTTTTTTTAAGTGCGTGGATTGTATGAATTTGAATAGTAGAGACAAATAAAATAATGACATAATAACGAACAAAAGTTCTTGTTTCGCGGATTGTTCTGTGATACAATCAATAATGGGTGTTACCATATACGGTAGGCGGTTAGTCTGATACTCGGAGTACTGTGAACTCTGTTTACATAGAAACCCGCAAGGGAATCTTCGATAGGAGGACTAGTTTATGACTATTACTGACTTGATAGCTGTTATTAGCTTGTGTTTTACTTGCTATGGACTCGGCTATACAGTCGGTCGCGATAGCAAAACAAAATAACCGCCCTGACCTGACAATCGAGCGGTTATTTTGAAATAACTTAACATTTTTCAGGGCTAACCGTCTATCGGTAGCACCTTTTTATATTTATAATATACTATATTATTACTGGTATTACAAGAATTATTTCAGATTTATTTTTAAAATTTATGTAATTGGTTACCTTGTGAATGGTAACCGTGGCATAAAGATTCGGTCATTCTTACTTTGATGATGTAGGACGGCTATTTCTTATGCTTTTATGATTTGATTTTGCCGGAAATTGTACTTCCGGTATTTTTATGTCTATTAATATGGCTGGTGTTTTTTCTTACATTTCCCATGCAGATAATTACATTTAAGATTTCTGCTTAAATTTTATGGTATATTATGAGTGTTGCGATATTATAGGGAGACTTCTCTGTTGATGTAAATGTCATCAAACAATATTTGAAACCGGTGTTTGATATCGGTGAGAATTATTTCCTTGGAGAATAGTCTTTATTCAACAAAGAATTCATTGAAATCACAATCAAAGATATCGGTCAGAGCAATGAGCATATCCACAGTAGGATTGTTAAGACCATGTTCGACTTTGGAGAATATTCCAGTCGTGACTTTAATTCCTTTAAGTTGTAGCTTGGTAATTACATCTACTGCCCGCATATTACGTTCTGAACGAAGTCTTTTTATGTTAGTTCCGATAATCGGATGACCTGTCTGTGTTAGTCTCTCTGACATAGGTAATACCTCTGTTTGCAATGAATACTATGCATAGTTATATATAAAAATAATACACATAAAATATTTTATCCAATTTGGAAGTTTTTAGTGTCCAAAATGGAAGTTTTGTGATAGAATTATAATCGCGAAGTGAATAAGAATTATCAAGAATCGGTAGATAATTTTAAAAAAGAGAGGTGGTTTTTATGATGAAAAGAAAACTTATGCTGAAAATCAGCATATTATCAATGTTACTTATTTTTACCTTTGGAATCTTTGTTTCAAATAATACTTGTAAAGCTGCTTATGTAAACAAATACGATGATAGTGGAATGGGTTTATCAGGGATAGCACAAAATAAAGTGTTGTATGGACCACATATATTAGCATTTAAACATTCAGGTTTGACAATAGCAAAAAACAAGGACAAATTATTTAAGATAATAAAAGGACATTTTGACTCGTGTATAAATGGTATTTCTGTTCAGGATATAATAGATGTTAAATCAAGTGATTCTGGTGTAATATATATAGACTCAAATTATAAAACAACTTTGAAAGATGCAGGGGTATGTTATTTGGAAGTGACTGTTGGTGAAACAACATATTATAAGTCATGTGTAATGAGATTACCCTGTATTGTTTATCCAGCAGGAATGGGTGGCATGACAAGTTCACCACAGAATATATGTAATAAAAAAGGAAAACTCAAAAAAAATACTATGACATTTGGTTTTTCGTGTAATGAGAATATGAGTGGAAAATTAGGTAAGACATCTAAATGTAAAATAGAAATTGCTACTGATAGACAGTTCAAAAATATTATAAAAAGCTATGATTTACCTTCTAAATATTTTAATAATTGTAAAGAAGTCAAAATAAATAATTTAAAAAAGGCAAAGTTTAAAAAGAATAAATATTATTATATAAGAGGCTATACATATAAAAATATAAATAACGCTGTAATTACATCATGGAACTATCAATGGTCTAAATTTAAAATTAATTCAAAATGGAAAGTTATATCAAGTTGGAAAAATAAAGATTGGGGCTTTGAAAATGATTTTGTGGATAACGTAGAAGATGAAAATGCTTTGCTACAGGTGATTAGTGATTATAAAAAGTTCGATTATATTGAATTTGACAATCTTTATAAAAAATAATTAATGGAGGAATTTATATAAATGAAGTTGTTAAGATATGTGATGTTATTACTTTTAGTTGTTGTATCTATTATTGTTGATTCAAAAATAGTTACAGCTAAAGAAACAGAAGATGGATGGGTATACAATTATACGGAAGATGGAAGTAATGTTGTGATTTGCGGTTATAACGGGGACGCAGCGGATATCACTATTCCGGAATCTGTTGATGGTAAAGAGGTAACAAAAATCAATTATGCTGCTTTTGCTGGATGTGAAAATATTATTAAGATTTCAATACCTAGTGGTGTTTCTAGAATAGAAGACTACTGTTTTTGGAATTGTGTCAATTTGGAAAATATTATTATCCCAGAAAGTGTTAGTGATATTGGAATACTTGCATTTGAAGGTACAAAATGGTTAGATAATCAGATAAATAATAGTACTGATGGGTTGATTATAGTTAATAATGTGCTTGTTGATGCCTCAAAAGCTACTGGCACTATTATTGTTCCTGAAAATGTAAAAAGTATATCAGGAAAAGCGTTTATGAGATGTGCTGGGGATTTTTCTGTGGTATTACCCGAAGGGGTGGAGAATATAGGGAATAATTGTTTTAGTGATGCAAATAATTTAACTAGTGTTGTTATACCAAACAGCGTAACATCTATAGGAGAACACGCATTTGAACAGTGTGAAAAATTAAATAATATCATTTTACCAGATAGTGTCTTGGAGATTGGAGGATTAGCATTTTTTGGTTGCAGTAGTTTGACAGAAATAGTAATACCAGATAAAGTTACAAACATACCGGCTTTTGCGTTTTCAGGCTGTGATAATCTTGAAAAAATAACTATACCAGGTACAGTTTCATATATTGGAGAAAGAGCTTTTGAAGATACAAAATGGCTTGATAATAAGAGAGCAGAAAATCCTTTGGTAATTATTAACGGTATGGTAGTTGATGGTAGAACATGTCATGGGGATGTTGTGATACCTGAAGGTACGAAGAAGATTTGTTCGAGTGCATTTAGCTATGCAAATAATGAAAATAAAGAGAGAATAAAAAGTATTACTATACCTGACAGTGTAGAGGATATTGGGGATTGTGCATTTGATGATTGTGGAAGGGATACAGTATTTTATGCTTCTAAAGATTCTTATGCATATGAATATGTAAGCGGAATAGAGGATTACGGTTATATTCTTAAGACACCTGATGATAAGGATGATTCTGACAAAGATCCTACACCGAATGATAATCAAAACAATAATACCGGAAGTGGTAACCAAAACGGTAATCAGAATGGAAGTAATAATACTAATGGTCAAAATAATAACTCTAATGGTAGCAAGAAAGACGAAAAAACTAATAACAGCAGTTTGAATGACAACGGTAATACAGGAAATCAAGGTACTAATAATCAGGGACAGACTGGTACAGAAACACCGACAGAAGTTAAAAAAGAAGAAACACCTGGTTTATCTATTGGAACCGTAACAAGTTATAACAATATATGTTACAAAGTTGATAGTGAGGATACGGTATCTGTTCAAGGATATGATAATAAAAAGGTATCTTCAATAACAATTCCTAATAAAGTATCATTTAATAACAAAGAATATAAGGTAGTATCAATTAATAAGCAATCCTTTGCAAATAATAAGAAACTCAAAAAGATAACTATCGGAGCTAATGTTACATCGATTAAGTTAAAAGCTTTCTTTGGTTGTAAGAATCTGAAAACTATAGTGATTAAATCGAAGAATATTAAATCAATTGGTTCTAAGGCATTTAAGGGAATCAATAAGAAAGCTACAATATATGTTCCGAAATACTTGAAAAAGAAAGAACTTTCTAAGTATAAGAAAATGCTGAAAAAAGCAGGCATACCTAAGAGTGTAAAAATTAAGAAAAAATAATTAAGAACAGGCTGACTCATTAAATACTGAGCCGGCCTATTCTGCATTTATATAATTCTTGACGTTTTTTAACACGCCGTGAGCAAGAAATCCCCCACCTCTATAGGTGGTGGGATGAATTGCGATAAACACGGTGTTATCTTGACTTTTGCATCTTATAGTATTATAATCAAATTATAAATCAGTCGTATTTATCAGAAAGGCTATAAATATAATGCAATTAGATACAAATAATCATTCAGTATTTATGTTACATTATCACCTAATCATGTGTGTAAAGTATCGCAATAAAGTGATAGATGATACTATCTCTGATCGTCTAAAAGAAATATTCATAAAGATTGCTCCTACATACAACATTACGTTGGAAGAATGGAATCATGATATAGACCATGTTCACATTCTGTTTAGAGGGCAACCAAATACTGAAATCAGCAAATTTATCAATGCTTATAAATCTGCAAGCAGCCGTATCATAAAGAAAGAATTTCCTAAGATACGTACATCTCTTTGGAAAGAGATGTTCTGGTCGCAG
>CADBCZ010000099.1 GCA_902793335.1 uncultured Lachnospiraceae bacterium | reverse complement strand
TTTCTACTGCGAATAAGAGACCTGTCTAAGAATACACACATATGGCATAAGGTGTAAGACTTAATTCCGCATAATGTGGAATTTACATTTTTATTTAAATAATTCTATTTAATTTTAAAAATACTCTTTACAACTGTTAAAATTCGTGATATAGTACAATACAGTTTAACACTTTTAAGCGTTAAAGTGTTAAAGAATTAATGACAGATGAGTTTTAACCGAAAGAGAGGAATATGTAATGAAAGAATTGTCAAAGCTCATGGGATTTCGCCCTGAAATCAAAGTATTGGATGCAACATTAAGAGATGGTGGATTGGTGAATGATTTCTTTTTCACTGATCAGTTTGTTAAAGATCTTTATCAGGCTAATATCAGAGCCGGTGTTGATTATATGGAAATCGGTTATAAAGCCGATAAGACAATGTTCGACGTAGACAAGTTCGGTAAGTGGAAGTTCTGTGATGATGATGCTATTCGTGAGGTAATAGGAGAAAATGAGAACACAGGCCTTAAGCTTGCTGTAATGGCTGACGTTGGAAGATGCAATTACAAAGAGGATATTGCACCTAAGAATGAAAGTCCTATCGATCTCATTCGTGTGGCAACTTATATTCATACAATTCCTGCTGCGATTGATATGATCGAGGATGCTGTAAATAAAGGATATGAGACAACCTGTAATATTATGGCTATTTCAAATGCACAGGAGGCAGACCTTAAGGTTGCTTTAGATGTATTGGGACAGTCTCCGGTTGAGACAATATACATTGTTGACAGTTTTGGTTCTTTATACCCTGAACAGATTGCAAGAATTGCTGATCTCTATATGGAATTTGCAGAAAAGTACGGCAAGCAGGTAGGTATGCATGCACATAACAATCAGCAGCTTGCATTTGCCAATACCATAGAGGCAGTCGGTGACGGTGTTAACTGGCTCGACGGAACATATTCCGGAATGGGTCGTGGCGCAGGAAACTGTCAGATGGAATTACTTCTCGGATTCCTTAGAAATCCTAAGTTCAATATCTATCCTGCACTTCAGTTTGTAGAGAAGCATATGAAGCCACTTGCTCAAGAAGGTGTTAAATGGGGATATGATCTTCAGTATATGATGACAGGAATGCTTAACCAGCATCCAAGAACTGCTATCGCATTTACTAATGAGGGCAGGGAGGATTATTGCGAATTCTACAAAGAGGTAGTTATCCAGGATTGAAGGTAACTTAAGATCAGATTTATATATAAATATGATTTTAAATAGTATGAAAGAGGATTGATTAAAGTCAATCCTCTTTTTGTATATGTTGTATAGGGAGGGTGTATATGTTTTTGCTTCTTGAGTTTCCGCAAATTGTAATTTTAAAATGAATACAGCTTCCCAAAGTGCCAATCTGCCGATTTATTGAAAGGTATTGAATGGCAGTCCTGTGAACAGAGGCACTTTAATAAGCCCCGCCGGAACCGGACTTTGGGAGACGTATTCTTTTATCTATTCAAACGACTAGCTTGAGGCAAAGTTGACGGTATGCCGGACGTTTTGTCCGAAACCAAAGCCTGACGCCTTCTTTTGCATACGAGAGTATACCGGAGATACCCTTTGCCAGCCGGTAATACCATAAACAAGCACCAGATAAATATTTTTTCTGGATGCAGTAATCTGTACTTTTACATGTGAAAGGTAAGCATCATGGTTTTTGCCTTTATAGAACACATTTGTTTTAAACTTGCCTTTTCGACGGTTACACAATTCTGTAGCCGGTGTCCATTTATTGTGATACAAAAGGTTGCGGTTGGATTTGAGACGGATTACGTAATCCTGTTCCAGTTCATCCAGTTTTAGAAACATCTTGTTATCATCGTAACCACGATCCATGGCGAAGGTTGCTTTTTCGAAGAGTGCGGCACCCTGTTCCATTGCCTGGAAAGTAATCGCGTTGGCGGATTTATAACCTTTTTCGGCTGAAGAATGTATTTTTGAAAAAATACTCACAGGATGATTGCTGGTTGTAAGTACACAGGCTTCCGTAACATGATACCCCTTTTTATAAACATTTTTGGAAGAAGTACTTTCAGAGCCATCCCTGACAATACCAAGGGACTCGAATTTATATCCGTCCGGTTTTACAACATCACTGTCATCGATATGTATAACCGGCTCTGCGGGAACCCATTTTTTGATAATCTGAAGGTAAGAGTCAACGGCAGATACCGGAGCCCCCTTTTCCAAGTGCCTGGAGAGGCGGTCAACAGTGTTAATCTTTTTAGTAGATTCGTGAAGCTGGTCTGCGATATCTGTTAACAGGCAGCTTCCAGAAGCCAACATGCCATAAGTGATGTCAGAGACGAATTTCTTTTCGGGTCTTGAAAGCTGAGTTGAAAATTTTTTTATAAATGTTAAAATTTTTCTTTTCAAAATATAAGTATTTGATGTAAAATTAACCACAGGGAATCCTCCTTCTTTTTTGTTTAGTATGGTTTTTTTGTGGTGATTAAATTATACATCAAAAAGAAAGAAGATTCCTTATATTTTGGGTATTTTTTGAAAGTTGTTAATAATGATACTAGCAAAATTAGGGGACTGTGGATAAAACTGCGGAAACTCAAGTTTTGCTTGTATTGTGCAATGTGATGTATTATAATATAAATAGATTTTATGGTTTTTTTTAGATGGGGTGTGCATTTACATGGATGTATAATTGTGGTGGTATTATGGATGGTAAGACAGTTTTATATTATAATCATTATTCACCGGTAGGGGATGTTTTAGTTATTGCAACCTGTCTGGTGTTTATAATATTAATAAGATCAGTTTATATAAGTAAAACCAAGAATTTTCTTTTGTTTCGTATTATCCTGGGACTTCTGATGGTCGCAGGCTCTGCCAGCATTTTTTATCATGTCGCGCTAAAAGATCCAAAAAGTTTTGAAGTGCCAGCAATCTATACCTTTAGAGTGGTTTATCGTGTGTCACTTTTTACGATATTGTTCCTATATGTGCTATATTCTATTATTCCGTTAAGATTGGATAAGAATTCCGATAAGCGGTATTTAATAATTTCAGGGTTGGGATATATTATACTGGTAACTACTGAGGTGTTGGGAGTTGTTTTTGGTTTTATATTCCACATAACAGACGATGGAGTGATTGACAGGAATTTTAATACTTATACCATTGGATACACCTTCTTTGTTTTCATGCTTCTGTTCATATTGATCCGATATCGTAACAGACTTGTAAAGCTTATATACTATGGAATTATAGGAACATTTTCGATTTCTGCGCTGGTAATGTTAATTCAGAGAGTAAATAACCTCTCATCATATACTACGGCAACATTTTTATTTCCCACAATAACGCTGTTATATCTGATACATTCAAATCCGGTTGATATTGAGATTGGTGCAGTCAATGTAATGGCATTTGAGGATATGATAAGATATTATCATTCGCACAATAAGCAATTATTGCTAATGAGCCTTTTCATGCATGATTTTGAGGGGACGGGTAAGAAGTATCCTGTCGATATACAACATTCGGTTCGTCATTTTTATTCCGATTTTTTTAAAGGTGCTGTTTTGTTCCAGATATCGAGCGGAAGAATGATACTTGCTGTGGATATATCAAAGAATCCTGCCTACGAGAACTCTGTTAATAATATGCTCTTAAGTTTTCAGGAGGAATATCCTAAGTATAAGAAAGATTTTAAGATCATTGTACAAAAGACGGTTGATGAAATCAGTTCGGAGAATGACTATGTTGGATTTGTTAAGTATTTAGAATCCAAGATGAAAGAAAACGATGTTCATTTTGTTGATGAGAATGATGTTAAGACCTATCATGAATACAAGTATATTTTGCAAGAGCTTGCAGATATTAATGCAAAGAAGGATCTGGATGATCCGCGTGTGGTAGTATTCTGTCAGCCTGTATTAAATATTATAACGGGAAAATATGATACTGCAGAAGCTTTGATGCGTCTTAATCTGGACAGGCTCGGAATGGTTTATCCGGACAGGTTCATCAAGGTTGCAGAAGAGAACAACTATATTCATACGCTGAGCATGATCATTTTGCATAAGGTGTGTATTCATATCAAGTCCTTGCTTGAATGTATGTATTTTGTCAAGCGAATATCAGTTAACTTCGCGGTATCGGAGGTAAGGGAAGACGGCTTTTGTGATGACATTAACGGTATAATAGAAAAGAGCGGAATTCCGTATGATAAGATTGCTGTGGAGATAACGGAAAGCCAGAACGATAACGATTTCATGGTTATGAAGGATAAGATAAATGAGCTTCGTCAACGAGGCATTAAGTTCTATCTTGATGATTTTGGTACGGGCTATTCTAATTTCGAGCGTATAATGGAGCTGCCGTTTGATATAATTAAGTTTGACAGATCATTAGTGATTGCTTGTGGTTCGGATTATAAGTCTCAGAAAATGGTTTATCATCTGGCAAGAATGTTTAGCGAAATGAACTATTCGGTTCTGTACGAGGGTGTTGAGACTATTGAAGATGAGGAAAAATGCAAGAATATGTGTGCAAACTATCTTCAGGGATATAAGTATTCAAGGCCTATTCCGATTGAGCAGCTTGTGGAGTATTTTGAAAAGAAAACTGCTTAAACGCAGCACTTTGTAAAGTATGATTAAATGAATAATACGTTGATAAATGGGGTACTTCTAATTCTAGAAGTACCTTTTTTATTTAAAAAAGGTAAGGGTGTATTAGATTTGAGAAGGTAGAGTAAAATGGAGAATATCGAACGTTTAAAGAGATATGGAGAAGAAATGGATCAGTTTCTTAATATACAGTTCGAAAAAGGTGTCAGATATGATAGTCCGGTAGAGGCTTACGAAGATTTTAAGAATTACTATGATAAGAGACTTAAGGTTGCAGGACAGGCAGGGAAAAGAATAGTGACGGATAGGGATTCATTTACCTGACTTAGACTTATTGTTTAAATTTTCGTGCAAAAAAAAGTATGCTATGTTATACTGAATTAGTTTGGGAGTTTTTTCAATGATATTAATATTTTTTGTACAGAAAAGGACAAAATTATGCATAAAGAATTTGTTATGGGAAATGAAGCGATAGCAATGGGAGCTATGGCTGCGGGAGTCAGTGTAGTGTCCGGATATCCGGGTACTCCTTCCACAGAAGTTCTTGAGGCTGTTGCGAAGAGAAATGATGGCTCAATCTATGTTGAGTGGTCGGTTAATGAGAAGGCCGGATTAGAGGTTGCAGCGGCTGCTGCATATGCCGGAAGAAGAACAATGGTAACAATGAAACAGGTGGGACTAAATGTAGCATCGGATCCGCTGATGAGTCTTGCCTATATCGGAGTTAAGGGCGGAATGGTAGTTATGGTAGCAGACGATCCGGGTCCTATATCTTCACAGACCGAACAGGACACAAGAACCTATGGTGTGTTCTCGAAACTGCCTGTGTTTGATCCATCATCTGTGGACGAGGCATATGAGATGATACAGACAGCATTCGAGGTGTCTGAGAAGTACAATACACCTGTGATATTCCGTTCTACTACAAGAGTCTGCCATGCTTATAGCGCAATAGATGTCAAGGATAATAATGAGTACTATAAGAGGGATAAAGCAGATAGTGAAATGAACGGTTTTGTCAAGGACTCTAACAGATGGGTTATCTTTCCAAGATTATCATATGCAAATCATAAGATGATTGAGGACAGACTTCCTGTTATGGGAGATGAACTTGGAGAACTTACATATAACAAATTGACTGCGGTCAATAATGGGAAACTCGGAATTGCCTGTGGTGGAATAAGTTATGCGTATGTACGCGAGAGTATTCAGGGCATGTCAGAGAGCACTGATACAGCTGTTGCAAAAGCTGTGTCGGATATAAGAGTGTTAAAGGTTGGAACACCGCATCCGTTTCCGGAAAAATTGGCCCTTGAGTTTTTGGATGGATTAGATGAGGTGCTCGTGGTAGAGGAATTAGATCCGATGATCGAGCGCATGTTGTTGATGGTGGCCGGAAAACATAATCTGGATGTAAAGATAAGAGGAAAGATCACAGGCGATGTTAAGAATGCCGGAGAGAATTCGGTGGAGAGTGTTACGGATAGTGTTAGAAGCTTTACAGGTATCGATTCCGGTGAGGAGGCAAATGCCGTTGGAGCTACCGCAGACAGTGTTGAGAAGCCTGAACTTCCTGTTCGTCCGCCTGTGTTATGTGCGGGTTGTCCTCATCGTGCTTCGTTCTATGCGGTCAAACAGGCAATGAAAGGACGTAAGGCTGTATTCTGTGGCGATATAGGCTGTTATACGCTTGGTAACGCTAAGCCGCTTGATATGGTGGATACCTGTCTCTGTATGGGTGCAGGAATAACAATGGCACAGGGCTTTTCTGTAGTTGAAGAGGATACCACCTGCTTTGCATTTGTCGGAGATTCAACATTTTTTGCATCGGGTATAACAGGTGTTGTAAATGCGGTATATAACCGGCATGATATGGTTCTGATTGTTTTGGATAATTCAACAACCGCTATGACAGGACATCAGCCACATCCGGGAACAGGAAAAACCATGATGGGTGACATAGTGGATAAAGTCAGCATAGAAAAGGTTTTGGAGGCTGTCGGTGTCACAGAGGTGAGAACTGTAAATCCTCTTGAACTTAATAAAGCGGTTGAGACTGTCAAGGAACTTGCAGATAAAAAGGGAGTTAAAGCGATAATATTTAAATCGCCATGTATTGCACTGTTTAAGCCTGAGAAATCTTGCACAATAGATGCCGATAAATGTATTAACTGTAAGAAATGTATCAATGAATTAGGGTGCCCTGCAATTACGGTAAATGAGGGTAAGGTGGTTATAGAGCCGTCGCTTTGTACCGGTTGCGGACTTTGTACACAGGTGTGCCCGACGCACGCAATTAAAAATTAGGGTTTGTACGCGAAACTCTTCTTAAATTTTGTATGCATAGTCAGTTTTCTATGACTGTTTGTCCGAAAAAAGAGTTTCTATGTATCCCTTAAAGTTTATCTATTTCGGACGCGGTACATCTCAATAGTCGACCTCCTGTCTCCTTTAAGATTGACGGACATCCATGTCCGTCATCCGCTGACTTTGTATGGGATACTAAGAAACTCTATTTTTCTCCCAAATGTCATAAAAAAAACTTTTTATCATTCGCTTCGCATATTTATTAAATTGAATCAGACAAACTTACTATGCAAGATTGACGTTTTCGAGAGTTTCGCTAGTCCTTACTTGGACAGGTCGGTTGTCATAAAGATATGTTGATTGATACGTTATGTAACTTCTGCTTACTCTTCTGACA
>CADBCZ010000098.1 GCA_902793335.1 uncultured Lachnospiraceae bacterium | reverse complement strand
GGAGAGTCTGCGGTAGGTTCCGATACGGCACAATCGGGGAGATGTATTCACAGAAATCAATGTGCGGTTTGCTCCTCCCACAATGTGCCGTCTGACACTATATGAGGTACGAAAAACATTGAAAAATATAAGGATTTCATGTGTTTTTATCTTCACCCATTGGGTGAAAACAAAAACTTGAAATGAAACCGTGTTACACCCAGTATTTATAGGGTATACGCCCGAAATAAGGTTATCAAGTTTCACTACTAATTAACGATACTCATTGCACTTACTTCCGGAAAGACATGCACTGTTTTTCCGGAAAGGGGTGCTCTGAATTTCCGAAAAGAGTGCTCATTTGCATCGGAATATTCACGTTTTTAAAAACTTTAGTAGCAAATTAGTTGCAATGATTCAATATTGCTTCTACGAAATTCATGGCAGATATAATCTACTTTTACTACTAAAAACGAATAATCCAATGTGGCTTGCGGGTGCTTAACTGTGTCTACTGCCACACCCACTATGAAAGGAGCTTTTCTATGAGCAATCAACACAAACACCCAACTATAAGTTTTAGAATCAGCGATGCTGAACGCAAGCAAATCGAAGCCCGCATTATTGCCAGCGGCATGATAAAGAAAGATTACTTTGTCCGTTCCTGCATATATAACCGAATCTGTGTTGTAGGAAAGAAAGAAACTATCTATCCTCTTGTGCAGACTGTTAATGCTCTGTATCTGCAACTGCTTGACATGCAGAAAGCATTTATTGAATGCTGTGAACCCTCAGCTTTAAACAATCTTCCTACGAGTGATGAAATCAAAGAACTACAGACCGACTATAACAATATGCTTACAGCCATCATTGATCTGCTTGATGGTGCTAAGTATCTGTGGGAAGGAGACCGCCATGAAACAAAATAATCCTTGTTACCTGTTTGGCATGTATGAATCTAATACAGACTCTGTTATTATTAATGCCATCAATGATACATATACTGGCACACCTCTTATTATCAGTTGTGAAAAATGCAATTCAGTTGTCTTACTTGATACACCTGATGATATTGCATATCTATACCGACTGGCACAGGAAAATCCTCTGCTGTATGCTGAATTGACTTGCAAACCTAATGGATTACAGGAATATGTGGATGCTATGAATGAATTCAATTAATTTTCCCTAGTTGAGAAGGCATTTTATTGGAGTTAGTCTCATCTATGTCTCACCAGTATCGTAATGATTTGAGACTGGTGAGACTATGTTTAAATTCCAGTATTTTATTTGAATTACAATTTCTTCTCCACCTTCTCCAATTCATCCAACAATGCTGGTCTCCTTGGATATCTCTGCTTCAATTCCTCAATTAAAGACTTAGCGGTATCATTACCCTTCCATTTTATAAGCTGTGCAATATTCTTCGTTATCTTCTTATATTCTCGTCTATCCTTTGCCTGAGCACAGCTTTCACTTATTTCCATATAACACAACTCATATATCTGCTCCGGATATTCCTTCACCAAATATTTTCCATAATAAAACAAATCATACGGATTCTCCATTACATCTTCAAGTAATCTCTTCTTTTGATTTTCTGAAATAAGAACACTGCGGTAGCAAACAGTTCGCTTGCTATCCTTTAATTCATCCAAAAGACTCTCGTAATTCTCATTCCATGCACCACACTCTTTGTAAATCTGTTTCAAAACACCCCAGAACTTCTCATTTCCCATTAATAACAGCTTTTTTGCCTGTGCGATTTGCTTTTCCCTGTTGTTTGCTGTCTTATATATGTCATATAGCATGTTATTCCAATCTTCCGGATCACCACTACGATAATGCCATGTATTTTCTGCATTTGCCTTCTCTAAACAAAGCTTCTCTGCTTCATCATAATTCTTCTCTTCCATAGCATCCTTAATCGCTATAATACGGAGTTCATTTATCAGAATACTCTGATATAACTCCTTCTGCGTATTCTCTTTGCCATATAAATGTCTATGTAAAAGATATCTTACAATCAAATCTTCTTTTTTCGTGTATTCTGAAAAATAATCCTCCCGCGAAATTTCCAACAAAGTATCCAAAACCTTTTCAAATTTCTTTGCACTCTTTTCATCACACAGGCAAATCCCACTTTTCAGCAGGTTATAACGCCAGTCAGTCCAACCATCAAACACACTCTTTTTTGCCTCTTTTATAATTAATGCAAGTGCTTGATCCCGCATTTGTTTGTCTTTTTTATCGATTTCTTTTGTGCATTTGTCTATCAGTTCGTATGTACACATGATAACATCTGTAAGCATTCCCGAACTACTATCCGCATGAGATGCTAACTTAACGCCAGATATCAAAATGTATGAAGCTGTCTCAAGTGCAACCATATAGCCACGCTTTTCTAAGGTCTCAGCACACATATCAAGGCAGTCATGCATATCCATACAAATATTATCACAGCTGCTCCAACCAATGTATCCCCGATGGGTGTTACATTTAATTGATGCCGCAATTGTGTTTTTCACTATTGGTATAACATCTTCTGTGGGTATCATAGCAGCCCCTTTCTTTTATTCTACAATATCAATCTTATGTCTTTCACACCATTGCCTTGCGATTTTTTCATAAGCTTCATCACGATATTGGTACCAATGTTTCTCCAGATTTAAGTCATACAATTTATCCTTAAATCTTCTAAAAGCACCTCTTCCCTGAATTGTCCTTGCCAATACATCTTGATTCTTTCCCTCTGGAAGTTCGTATATAAACTCTTCCATTATTCGATACTCATTGATATCGTATTGTCCCGGTAATGGTATATAATCCTCGACAAATCCCTCTTTAATATCTTCGAAGAGTTCCGGATTGACCTCACCATCCACCATTCCTTCAAAAATCATCAGAACTTTTTCATTGTGGGTATCATAATAATATTCTGTTTCCATATTGGCAAATTCCATTGCCTCAATTATGTCTTCTAATTTTACTTTCATCTTTTATCCTTTTTCGACTTGCCGTCTTTATTTCCACTTTCAATAATTTTACTACATTAGAACTATTTATTTCATTATTTGTATCAAGATAGCACAAAATAATCTGCATTCTTGTTCTTTCCAATTCGGACATTATCTCATTTTCTTCAAAATCTTGAGGAACATCATAGTTCAGGTTCGGCATTACTACAGTAAACTCCCAAATGACGTTTATCTTCTTTTATTTGCTTTTCAAACTCCCTGAATTCTCTGATGTAGACCTTGTATCCTACTTCCAAAATTACACATACTCTACTGAGACATTCTATATAATTTCCCTGCCGATCTGATAATCTCTCAAAAGAATTTCTAATTCCCATTACTTATTATTTACTCTGTTTATGATTTCAAATTCCATTATATATCAATTAAATTAAGCTTATTATTTATAACACTTTCTACATCTTCCTGATTCATCAACCACATAGAAACATCCTCTATCTTCTTAGTTTCAAACCCCGTAAGATACTTTATCTCACTCAGAGTAAGTCCTTTCTGAATAAGTTTTGATACGCCCTTTAGTGCAAGTGTTGTTGTATTTATGTTATTAACTTCTTCTAATTTTTCTTGTATCGTAGCCAGTGCCGAACTAGAGGTAATCTTATTTCCCTTTGTATTCAAAAAGAAGTATTCTCTATTAGGATATCTATGTACCATATTATATTGTCTAATATCAGATGCCATTGACTTATCTACACTTAGATTAATTACATTATCTTTGTTTCTAATTGTAATAATTCCATCAATGTCATTTACATCATCCTTTTTTAAGTTTACTAATAAGTTTAGTTTAAATCCATATTTTAAGAGAAGGTTGCATAATATCTTTTGACCGAATTTATAAAAATCACTCTTTTTTAGATTATTGCAAATTTTTATTATCTCAATTTCAATCTTATCATCTATCGAACAATATATTTCTTGCTTTAATTTTGTATTGAGACATTTTTCAATATCTTCAATCATTTCATTGTTCCTACATCCACCTTCAAGTGCACTACATTCTATCCCACCCATCTTTTTTATATAGTTTTTATAGAACAAATCGATTGCAGACAAAAATCGATTAACTGCCTCTTTTCTATGTGCCTTTGTGCTAGAATTATAATATAACACACATGCGCGCACTATATCCTGCCTTAATAATTTGTTATTAAACAAATCCTTAAGATCACAATCTCCATATATATCACAGTAATTTAAAAAAGCTTGATAACATTGCCAATAATTTTCTCCCTTGCCGCTAACCTTCAGACTTTCAAAATGTGTTTTTAATGCTATAGCTAGAAATTGATTCATTTTATCTTCTCCAATCGACAAATCATATAAATTCATTAGTCTTTTTTAGTCTCAAGTCAGTCTCATAATCTCACTTTAAAAATGAGACTTAGTTGAGACTGTCTTGAGACTAAGTTTTTCCAACACGCTAAAAGTCCCGATTTTATCACGTTTTTAGATTTTTCTTCAGTCTCATCAAGTGTCAAAATTCATGAGACTTTGTTGAGACTAACTTGAGACTGTCTCATTGCAATGTCCATGTTGAAGTCTTTTTATCGTAAACAGCACCTGTTACTTTCTTAATTTTCGCATAATCTCTAAACACCGTTGATCTTGATATATCCAATTCTGCCATTACCTGTTCAACTGATAAATGCAGATTCTCACAAATCATATTATAAATTTTCTGTTCTCTTTCAGATAATGTTTTCTGTTCTGTTGCTTCATCTGCAGCTATTCTGTCTAATGGTATATTAATTCTAAATACATCATCTTCAATCAGCTCTGGCTTACCGCCATCTGAATACATTGGCGTATACTTGTAAAGATTTCTTACTCCCGAGCCGATAGTATCTGTTCTACCAATATTAGCAAAAAATTGCTGAATTAAAGGATTCTTTGGATAAGGAGTAAACTCATCACTCATAATATTTCCATGGCGTCTAGGAATACACCAATTTTCTGTTCTCAGCCAATCCTTTTCGATAATCACCTTTGCCGGATATGCACTTGAATAATCTCTATGCACAAGTATATTACCAATAACCTCCCTTGAGATAATACCTCTAATACTCGTGCTAATATTGTTGATTAAGCAAAATTTATCTGATGTATGCTTTGCAACAAATTCCATTAAAAGATCATATGCCTCTATTAAATTAGTTGTTACCTGCAATCTATCATCATATCTGTCTAAATTCTCAACCCTATATAAGGCATCGGTAATATATCCTGGACAACAAGACCTTATCACATCATCTTTGCCAAACAATAACACACCTGCAAGATTATATCCTTGAATACCTGATGAAAAATCTTTTTCCCATAATCCGGCACTCTTCAATATTTCCTCATCTGACATTTTCAACCAAGGATGATCCGGATTTTTGCTCTTTGCAAGATTTCTTACTTTATCCATCAAATCCATACGTAGATCTTCCATTGTAACATATGGGAATATCTTGTGCTCCGCATATGTGTTGCTTTTTCTGTTATACATATTCTGTAGTTGAATCGGAGAGTCCGTAATATCCATGTCCCCATCTTCATTTCTGTCATAGATCCTGTTTGCACACTTTTCTACAGTAGATGTTGGCGGAACATACACCCATAACAGCGTCATCCCTTCATATACAATATCCTCTATTGAAAGATATAATGTTGGTGACATCTTATCCGGGTTATTTAGCTGATTCACAAAATTCTTTTTCATATCCTTAACCATATTCGGATTAATACCTATTGGGGTACCATCATCCTCTACACCCATGATAATATACCCACCATATCTGTTAGAAAAAGAGCATACTGTTTCATACACATCTTCCTGAATGCCATACTGACAGGTTTTGTACTCTACTGTTATTTTTTCATCTTTTGAAAGCAATTCTTTCATAAAATCACTTGTCATTCTATCACCTCCAGATTTTGCGTTTTCATTACTAAAAATCATCTATTGATATCTCGTTTGTAAATGCATATGCTTTTTCAAAAACTTTTTCTATTCCATCTTTTATTTCTTCGAAATCATCAATATACAATACTCGCAAATTTTTAATAGCTCTAGTAATCGCTACATATAATATATTTCTGCCTTTTTCATATTTATCAGAATCTTGATCTTCATTCCCCTCATAATTCATAAAATAATGTTTAAACAAATCTTTGTCTTGTCCAAAATCTTTTCCTAAAATAATTGCAACATTTTCATATTCTAATCCCTTAGTGCTATGAAATGTATGATAACAAATTTTCTTTTTTTCATCTCTATGTATATAATGAAACCAATTCAACAGTTCCTCAAGCTTTATATCTAAAAGGTCGTGTATAATTTCTTTGCTCTCAAGAGTTTCATCCCACGATTTATACAAAGAAGTTACAAAAATTGTTAGTACTTTGTCATAGGATAAATCTTCATCAACATCAAATATTTTCTCTATAACAAGCTTATACATTCGATGATTTGACATGCTATATTCATTAAATATTTTACCCAATAATTCATCTAATGTATTTCCATCTATTGCCCGCAAACTCGCTATAAGCAACTTCAAATCAAGAAAACTCATATTTCTATATTTATTTGATGGTAAAATATCTCTAAGTGGTTGCTTTTCCTCACGCACTTCTGTATATATTTTTATCAATCTATATAGAATTGCCTGCACCCTTCCTAGGTGAATTATGTCATGACTTAACAATTCTGAGTTAAGTTGCTTATATCCAATCCCTCGATATATTTCCGCTCTTTTGAACGCTTCATATACATTTGGAAAACCACTATATTCAGCCACCATTTGATTTGTCGCAAACATACAATGCAATGGATTTTCAATTTGTACACTCCACTTCTCTGCGCATTTTTCAATAAATTCACTTACATTTTCTCCTGAACCATAATAAAGTTTAACATCCCCTCCACTACAATCAGAATAAATTGATTTTTGTACAACCTCGTCATTTCGAACTCTGTTTGCCACATCAATCACTTCAGCATATGACCTACGATTATATTCCTTAAGCACAAAATCTAACTCTGGATGCAGCCGAGTTAAGCGTTTTCCAACCCCAGCATCATATATATTCTGAACCGAGTCCCCAAAATAAGCAATAAACACATCATGCTTTATCTGTTTTGCATATTGTTCAATAAGACTCATTATCTTTACAACAATGTCAGCCGTGTCCTGATACTCATCGATAAGAATATACGGATATTTATCAATGATTAATTGCCTCATCCTTGGATATCTCTCAATTAATTCATAGCCATATTCCAAAAGTGTATCATGGCTAATGCGCATTTTATCTAATCGATCTCGATTATACATTGCGTCATAATTTACGGCTCTTCATTAGGATGTGTGGTATAGAAAATCGGCTCAAATCCGCATAAAACTTGAAAAAGCATATGGGCTCTATTATAATTTTTTTGTCCAGAAAAA
>CADBCZ010000097.1 GCA_902793335.1 uncultured Lachnospiraceae bacterium | reverse complement strand
AACGAACGGATGCTTGTATTCGTGAGTTTAGTACTGTTACAATGAGCAACGCGAGCGAGAGCGGGTCCCGAAGCAATTATGGCTGTCACTGGAGCCGTAAACAATATCAATATCTATAAAAGTTTCGACCACAACTTATAATCAATTCATAATTGTGCGTCCGTCATACAAACAGCTCGATAAACCTCAATTTATATTAACCAACATCAAGAGATCTATATCGCCTCAAACTCCCATGGCTTTCTTTCATTATACCGTATCTTAATCTCTGAATCCTTGAGCTCACAAGCATCAGGATCTTCTAAAAACAGCAATTGTCTCAATCCATCCGTTTCTATTCTCCGGATGATTCAGTTTGACAAATAATTCAAAAAGATAACATCATTTTCTCCTTAAGTATTCCTGTTTAGTCATCAGATTAATATGTTCTGTCCGTTTTTCATGCATTAGAGGCACATCCACATTTTCCTTAGTCCATTGGTACTTAAAACCACACTTTTCCTGTACACGCTTCGACTTATTATTACCATCATAATATCCGCACCAAACCTTCTGCATTCCAATATCCTCAAAAGCGTGACGAAGCAACTCTTTTGTAGCCTCAGGCATAATTCCCTGTCCCCAGAAGGGTTTTCCTAACCAGAATCCAAGTTCACATTCATCATCACGATCCGTCAAATCTGTATGACCCTTTAGTTTAAGCTCTATCGCTCCGATTGCTTTTCCATCTTCTTTGAAACAGATAGCATACGCTTTCTTACCATTAAAGACATTCTTTATAACATCCCGGCTCTCATCGATACTCTGATGAGCAGGCCATCCTGCAATGGGACCCACATCCGGATCACTGGCATATCTGTATAAATCCTCAGCATCACTTTCATTCCATCGACGTAGAATAAGGCGTTCTGTTTCAATCATTTTTTCTTCCTCACGATTATCCATTTCCATAAATTATTTTTAACCTCTCTGTATCTGCAAAATCCAGTTTATATATTAATCAGAAATTATACTGCATGAAATTACCATTATGCTTAAATCCATATGCTTCATAAAGTTTAACTCCCATATCTGAAGCAGTTATATAGATTGTTCCGCAACCGTAATCTTTCGCTTCCTTAACCACTCTGTCAAGTAATTGAGTGGCTATCCCCATCCTCCTGTAATTTGAATCGGTATACATACTAGATAGGATTCCCAATTTTCCCGAATGGCAGGTAAAGTACGGTGGTTTTTCTGCAAAAGACATACCACTTGTTCCCACTATCTTATCTCCATCAAGTGCAAGCCATGAAACATATGTACCTGCATCCATATTTCTTTTATAAAAATCAATCAGAGATGATTCAAGGTCTACATCTTTGGGCACATCTTTTCCTGCAGAAATATATTCCTCCGTCAACTGATCTATTCTCATTTTTACAATCGCGCCCAACTCGTCTTCCGTTAATTTTTTATACTTTATATCCATCCTTAGCTTACCCCCTTCATTTTATATTGAGTATCTTTTCCATCCATATCATATTGTACCAACGTCCAAATTTATAGCCACATTTATGAAATTCTCCGACTTTGGTATACCCCATATGTTGATGAAAATGTTCACTATTTTTCGTCAAGTACTCATCTTCGACTTCAGGATCACCTATACATGCATAAAGATTTATTATTCCCATCTTTTTCAAAGCCTTTTCTAAAGCTTCATATAAAGCTTTTCCATAACCTTTTCCTTTAGAATCACAATCCAGATATATAGTAACTTCACAACAATGATCATATGCAGCCCTTCCCTTAAATACACCTGCATATGCGTAACCTCTAATCAAACCATTATCTTCTAAAACTATATACGGATATTTCTCTAATGTATTTGATATCCGCATTTCAAACTCATCCACAGAAGGTGTCTTGTATTCAAATGATATTGCTGTATTCTCAACATAATACGAGTATATTCTCAAAAGGCTTTGCGCATCTTCTTTTGTTGCTTTACGAATCATCTTTTTCTCCTCTACTTAAGTATTATATATTACTATCCTGCATAAAACGGTAGCCTTATTTCAAAATTTGTATTCCTTCACTGTTATCTATAAATATTATTCTTATATTGCATACAAAAGTATATCATAAGCACCATAATCATAAAAGACTCATCCTTTAAGATATTTATTAAAGAAAAAAAGAGTTCCGCTAGCGAAACTCTCATTCCAATTCTCCTCAAATTACTTCACGCATAATTCTTTCTACATCATCTCTTCTTTCATAAAGGGTACAACCACCCGGATGATCCTCTAAAAGATATCCACCATCCCGTAATTTTCTAAACAATCTTGAGTTCATGGCTTCCTTTAAAGACGTATCCCTGACATTAATGTCCGAGTATGGTGAGAACGGACATGGTTCAGCACCTCCATGTGAGTTGATATGAAAGAAACCTCTTCCCGCTGCCACGCATCCACCGGAACTTTTTTCATCTCCGGGAAATGAAATAAACACCATTTCCTGACTATCTTTGCGAAGTTTTTCTATCTTCTCTTTAAGATACTTGCGTTCTTCTTCACCCGGGGCCAATTCAACAGAATCGTCAGTTACCGGAACAAACTCAACAAAAATTACAGCTTTGCATCCTCTACTTGACAGTTCATTTAAGAAACTCTTAGACGTAACATCTTTGATGTTTGAAGTCGTAACAGTTATAGATGCACCAAATATCAGCCCTCTTTTCTTAAACTCATCCATTCCACTGATAAGCTTATCGTAAACGCCTGCTCCACGTCTGTTGTCTGTAATTTCCCTATCTCCTTCTATACTCATAATAGGAATCAGGTTACGACATCTGTCAAATAGCTCATAATATTTATCACTCATGAATGTACCATTAGTAAATATCGGAAAGAGTATGTCAGATCTTTTCGATGCTGCTTCTATCACATCGTATCGGAGCATAGGCTCACCACCTGCTAAAAGAATAAAACTCACTCCAAGGTCGCTAGCCTCATCAAAGATTTTAGACCATTCTTCACCTGTTAATTGTTTCACCGGTTCACTGTCAGTTGTCGCATGATTGCATCTCGAATAACAGCCTGCACAGTGAAGGTTGCACTGGCTTGTTATGCTCGCAATAAGAAACGGCGGAATATGTTCACCTGCCAGCTCCGCCTTACTTCTTTTTTCCGAGGCCGCCTTACTGGCAAGGGCAAACTTTCCCATGTAAATGCTCTCCTTCGGATTCTTGAGTGTCGCTCTTAGTGCATCAGAAACAATTCTTTCCACACCTCGTGTCATATATGATTGTATATCAAATGTTTTATCCATATATATCATTCTTCAAGAAACTTATAGAGTAGTTTATAGAGTTCTTTTATCTCCTGTTCGGTTAACGGATATCCCTTTTTTGAAAGTTCAATCGGAATATCCTTACACTTTTCCTTAAGATCATTACCTTTTGGGGTAATGCTTACAATTGTAACTCTCTCATCTTCCTTAGATCGTTCTCTCTTAACATATCCCTCTTTTTCAAGATTCTTAAGTAGAGGTGTGAGTGTTCCGGCATCTAAATGAAGTATGCTTCCAAGTTGTCCAACATTAACACTCTCCCTCTCCCAAAGAACCATGAAAACAATATATTGTGTGTATGTCAAACCCAAAGGTTTAAGATAAGGAGTATATGCAGCAACAATCTTCCTTCCGCATGCATACATCGGAAAACATAATTGTCTTTCTAATAATAACTGTTCATATTCCTGAGCCATGATCTTCTCCTTACAATAATCCCTCTACGCATTTATCTACTTTATCCATCTTCTCTGTAGGTTCAAACCTAGCAACCACATTTCCTTTTCTATCTATAACAAACTTAGTGAAGTTCCACTTAATCTCAGGATTGTTCTTGTAATCCTTATCAATCTTCTTAAGCATTGCACTCATCGCAAGAGCAGAAGCTCCTTTGCCAAATCCTTCGAAGCCCTTCTGTTCCTTCAGGTATTTAAACAATGGAATCGCATTCTCTCCGTTCACATCAGCTTTCTTCATCTGCGGAAACTGTGTATTATACTTAAGCTGGCAGAACTCATGAATCTCATCATCTGTTCCCGGAGTCTGTCCTGCAAACTGATTACAAGGAACATCAATAATCTCAAATCCTCTGTCATGATATTTCTCATACATTTCTTCAAGATCCTTGTAGTGCGGAGTAAATCCACATCCAGTCGCAGTATTAACTACAAGAACAACCTTTCCTTCGTAGTCCTTCATTGATATCTCTTCACCTGATGCAGTCATAACGCTTTGATCATAAAATCCCATAATAATTACCTCCTATGAAAATAAATATTATTATATTTGAGCATATTATATTGTATCAAATATATATTGTCAAGTGGTTTTTTTATAAAAACAGGATTAGCTTTCACTAATCCTGTTAATTCAATGCACATATATTCAATTCTTTATCATCACTTTTTTTTCTTTCCATGCACATTTCTTATCGTCTTTTTCTTTTTGATGCTTCCAGGTCTACCACTTTCTTTTCCACTTCGATTCTTGTTTTCCCTGGCATTTTTCTCATATTTCTTATTTCCATTCGCTTTTGAAACGTGAGCATTATTGACTTCTTTCTTAGAATTAAAAGATGCATTCTTTCTTGGACGTATCAGGCATTTTTTATCAAATCCTATCAGATCCTGTCTGTCGGCTTTGACAAGAGCCTCATAGACCAGATCATAATTATCCGGATTACGATACTGTATCAGTGCTCTCTGCATTGATTTTTCATGAGGATTTTTGACCACATAAACAGGTTTCATATCGCGCGGATCAATTCCGGTATAGTACATAACTGTGGACATAGTTGAAGGCGTTGGATAAAAATCCTGTACCTGCTCCGGCATATAACCAAAATCCCTCAAATACTCTGCAAGTGCCACCGCCTCTTTCATCGTGCTTCCCGGATGTGATGACATCAGATACGGAACTACAAACTGATTCTTTCCCATTTGCTCATTTAATTTTTTGTAACGGTGGATAAACCGTTCATATACACTGTTTTCAGGTTTTCCCATCCTCATAAGTACCGGATCTGCAATGTGCTCCGGCGCAACCTTTAGCTGTCCGCTGATGTGATGTTCTACCAGTTCTTTAAAAAATGTATCATCTGAATCTGCAAGCAGATAGTCAAATCTTATACCCGAACGCACGAAAACCTTTTTCACACCCGGAAGTTTCCTGAGCTTTCGCAAAAGAGCCAGATAATCTCTGTGATCCACATAGAGATTCTTACACGGCTTTGGAAAAAGACACTGCTTATTTTTGCACACGCCATATTCCAACTGTTTCTTACAGGAAGGATGTCTAAAATTAGCTGTCGGACCTCCCACATCATGGATATACCCCTTAAACTCCGGCAGGGATATAATTTTCTTTGCCTCCTCAATGATTGACTCATGACTTCGCACCTGTATCGTGCGTCCCTGATGAAAGGTGAGTGCACAGAAGTTACATCCGCCAAAACATCCACGATTACTGATCAGCGAAAACTTAATCTCTGAAATAGCAGGCACTCCGCCCGCTGCTTCATAAGAAGGGTGGTAATTTCTCATATAGGGAAGTGCGTAAATATCATCCATTTCCTGCACAGAAAGGGGAGGCTGCGGAGGATTTTGTACCACAAAAACATCGTGTGGATACTCCTCCACCAACACTTTTCCGGTAAAAGGATCGGTATTTTCATACTGTATCTTAAAGCTTTCGGCATAATAACTTTTCTGTTCCTTCATCAGCTCATAAGCCGGAAGCCTGATTTCGTCATAAAACAGACTTTCATCCTGAGTTTTGTACACTGTTCCCTTTATAAAAGTAATGTCCGAAACCTTCAAGCCACTGTTTAGTGCATCTGCAATCTCCACGATTGCTTTCTCTCCCATTCCATAGGAAATCAGATCGGCACTGCTGTCAAGCAATATGGACCTCTTAAATGAATCCGACCAATAATCATAATGCGCCATACGCCTTAAACTCGCTTCAATTCCTCCTATAATGATCGGGATGTCTTTGTAGGTTTTCCGGATCAGATTGCCGTAAACCACAGTGGCATGATCAGGACGTTTTCCCATCACACCCCCGGGTGTATAGGCATCAACCGACCGACGCTTTTTTGATACATAATAGTGATTAACCATAGAATCCATATTTCCACCGCAGACCAGAAAAGCCAGACGCGGCCTACCGAGAATAGAAATACTATCAGGATCTTTCCAATCCGGTTGGGAAATGATTCCCACCGAATAACCGTGCGCCTCCAAAATTCTGCTGATAATTGCATGACCAAAAGACGGATGATCCACATAAGCATCTCCGATAACATAGACAAAATCAAGCTGTTCTATATTATGTTTTTTTAAATCTTCACTACATATTGGGAGATAACCCGACATTTTTCTTCCTCCGTTAGTCCTATATTATTCATTCTTTATCTTATAAAATGTGTCGGCTGCCATTCCTCTTTTTCCGGCAATCCATATTCTTTCTTACCCAACTCAATACTCTTCATTAGAAACGTCATATTCCTTGCAAGAGTTCTCATAGTCTGAAGACCTTCAAAATCCTCAGCAGCCTGTCCCGGTTCTCTTCCGTGAACACTGTTCCAATATTGACTTGATGCTATAGGCATACCGCAAATAGTGAAATACTTATTCAATTCATCAAAAGTTGCTGAAAGTCCTCCACGTCTTGCACACACAACACTTGCGCCAACTTTCATTGTTTTGTCAAAACGTGTGCTGTAAAATAACCTGTCAAGACACGCTATCAACGTTGCATTTGCTGATGCATAATAAACCGGAGATCCTACAACGAGTCCGTCAGCATCTTCAAACTTCGTAGCAAGCTCATTTACAACATCATCAAATACACATTTCCCTCTTTCAAAACATGTGCCACAAGCTATACAGCCACGAATATCTTTATTACCTATCTGCACAACTTCGGTTTCTACTCCCTCCGCTTCAAATACCTTTATCATTTCACTCAAGGCAATGCTTGTGTTACCGTTAATTCTCGGACTACCATTTATCAACAATACTTTCGACATATCTTTCTCCCTTCATTTACTTGTTTTCGGATAATTATTATTTTATTAAATCATAACCCTATGGTCAATTTATATCGTGGCTGTTCTATAAAACCTGATAACAAATTCGGTTCCTTCTCCATTGTCTTTAATCCTGATTTCTGTTACGAGATTAGAGAGACTGGCGCTTATGGATACATGACCGCCTTCACCAGTATGCTCCAGACAAT
>CADBCZ010000096.1 GCA_902793335.1 uncultured Lachnospiraceae bacterium | reverse complement strand
CTATTATCATTATGAGCTCCTCCTTCTTAGCTCATATATCATAACATTTGTACATTTTTATTTAATACTATTTGTACATAAATAAGTATAACTTAATACATACATATATTATACGATTGAGGACGTTATGACAGATCTTCATGTATCCCACAGTAAAGCTTCGAGATTATTCTCGGAGCTTTCAAACATTTTGGAGATAGGAAAAGATGATAATGGTAATTCTATATGGTTTGGTTTGATTGAAAAGCTTAGGGTGTTAAATAAACCAAGCAGGATATATGTTCATAAAGTAACAGAGATTAAAGAGATATTGGATAGTATGTCAGAGGATACAAATACAACAGATGAAGTTGAAAATGAACACATTAAAGTGCCGGGAACAACGAATTTACAGGTCGTCTCAAATATAGGACGACGGACGTCTCAAAAATGGGACGACGGACATCTCAAAAATGAGACGACGGACATCTCAGAAATAGGACGACGGACGTCTCAAATTTGGGACGAGAATAATAACTATAATATAAATAACAATAAGAACTATATTGAGGGGAATAATAATCATTCCTATCCTTCATGTTCTGACAGTGATTTGGAAGAATTTTCGGTGAATGATGATGTGATGGAAAGAATATCGCTTACCCGAAATTTAATCAAAGATAATATTGAGTACGATACCCTTATAAGCAACAAATATGTATCGAAGGAACAGGTTGATGAACTTATAGAAATAATGGTTGAAGCCTGTATATTGACTAATGATGTCTATATACTTGATAGCAGAGTACCTCATGCTTTGGTACAGAGCAGGTTTGAAAAATATGATATGTTCACAATGCAGTATGTTCTTGATTCACTTTCAAATAATACCACAAAGGTCAGAAATGTTAAGAAATATCTTCTTACGGTTCTGTATAACGCACCTGTGACTATGGATAATCAGATAAGACTTCATGTGCAGCATGATATGAGTTCTGAATCGTGGCATGAAAGTGGTTCCTCATAGTTCAAATATATTGACAGTAAAAAATTATTATGTTATATTTACTACTGAGTAATAATCAGTAGTTGGAGGTGATTAAAATGTTAGATAAATATATTAATAAATTACGATTTTTTTTAAAATTTTTTTTCACAGATGAAGAAACCGACGCTATAGTTTATGACTACAAAGAATTGATTTATGAAAAAAAGATGTCTGGTGAAACAGATGAACAAATCATTTTAGGAATTGGAAAAATAAGCGAAAATATTAAAAAAATTATACACGAAAATCATTATTTTAATCCCCGATTATTATTACATAATAATTATTTTACTGTCCTTGTAGTTTTTTTATTGCGTTTTTTGATAGAACGATTATTTATATCTACTTATGAGGATTATAGAAATATTATATATATATATTGTTTATTATCGAATATACTATTTTCATTTGTTACTTACTATCTTATTAGAGGCAATCCGTTTAATATTAATATATTTCTCAAAAATACAGTTTGTGTGACTATACCATATTGTATGGTTCTTATTATATTAACTATGACATTATTTATTATACTGTTCTCATTTCCAATGAATTTCATTGATTTATATCAAAAATATTTTGATAATCTTTTTCAGATATTACATATCGCTGGATATATAATAGGATTAGCAGTACTGGTATCATTTAAAGATCGAACTGTTGCTACTCTTCTTACGATTATTATTGGAGGATTTTCAACTTTTGTTTTTTTTATTTTGTCGCAAGTTCATATAATAAATCAAACATCGAATATTATTTTTTATAAATATATATCTCTGTTATTTGTTATTAATCTATGTTTTATATTGGTATGTGTATTTTTGAGGGATAAAAAAATATATGAACACGCAGTTTAAAAAAGGTATTCTTGAAATGTGTATTTTGCATTTGTTGAGTGAAGAAGATTTGTATGGATATATGATAATTAAAAAAATACAATCATTATTTGATAATACCGACGAAAGTACAATTTATGCAATTTTAAGACGACTTAATAGTTTAGGACTGACAGATTTATATTATAAAGATTCTTCAGATGGTCCCAAAAGAAAATACTATAGCATAAATAAAAAAGGCTTACAATATTTAAATAATTATATTATGAATGCTAAAGAATTATATAATATCTTATCTAAATTAGGTATTAAATTTTAAAAAGGAGATTAGAAAAAAATGAAGAAGATAACAAGTATTGTTTGCGTATGCTTTGCATTATTATTGATAAAGAATGTATCTTTTGCACAAGCAACGACTGGCGTAAATGATAAGAATATTTTTACAATTGATGCAGATGCACCTAAAAACACAATAGGGATTTCTACTCAACAATATGAAACAAAACCAAGGTATCTTTTAAAAATATACCTTGTTACGCATATTTCTGATAAGTGAATTAAAAATAATTAAAATAATACACAGCGTTAGGGCAGTTATGAGTGTTAAAACTTGTAACTGCCCTTTTTTGTTGTTTGGAAAGGAGAGAAAACAGTGGTTGATAGGAAATTGTCAAACATTGAAGTGTTAAGAAAAATGTCAACATCAGAATACACATCATTTTTATCGGAAGTACAAAATGGTGATTCTGCCATAACAGATGATTTTTGCAGTCATATATGCCGATATCGGAATGATTACTGCATGGGTGGAGGTGGCTGCATATACCATGAGAGAGATTTGGATATTCTTTCGGATTGGTTAAGTGCAAAGCGGAGCAGAATCATTGAGGAATGTTTAGATGTAAAGGAACATCAAAGATTATTAGCAAGATAACTTTTGGTCACGATGTCCAAAAGTTTGTAATAAAGGAAAGAGAGGATATACCTATGATAAGGATTAGATCACCTGATTAAATGTTGTTATGGTTTCAGGAAAAATGTTTATACACCACAAAAGTAACTAATGATTAAGGAGGCTTACATTACATGGTTGATGAACTGACACAGGAATCATTCCAGACAGGGAAAGCTATTGTTACTGTAAGTGTTGAACTTATCCAATCCATAGCGGAAGCCTGCCGGAAGTCCGAGCAGGTTAATCCGAACATGACTAATGAACAGAAAGATAATGTTCTTAATAAGGTTGTTGATTTCGTTTCGAGTAATTATAAGGAAACGCATGGTTCTCTGAAAGCATTTAATAAAGATGGCATGGATATTGCACATCTTGACGTCACAGACGAACGTACTGCGGATATTATAAAGGATATATGTAAGAAAAGTCATATTCCGGTTGATATGAAAGAGACACCAAGAGCTGACGGAAAGAACAGCTTTGTTGCTTTTTGTGAAGTTAAGAACGTGGATCAGCTCACTGCAATTCTCAAAATGGCTTCGGAGCAGGTGTTAGAGGAGCAGAAAGCGATAACGAAAGAGGTCGTACTTTTTAATGAAGAAGAAAAGCCTATTTTCTCGCAAGAGTTCGTCAGGGATACCGATATTGATTATCTGAAGCTGGAGGAAGCAAGTCTTAAAGGTGTCCGTATGGAAATCAAGGATAGTCAGGGAAATGTACTCGACAAGGACGATATTGTTCAAGGAGAGGACATAAAAGGCAAAGTAAAGGAAAAGGCAGAAAAGCTAAATCCTAAAAAGAAGAAATCACTGTCTGAAACAATCAAAGCTAAAAAGGAGCTGGCGAAGAAGAAAGACAAGAACAGACAGCGTGAAAAGACGAAACAGAAGTCCAAGAATCAATCGAGGTAATGAGCAAGGCGAACATGGAGATAAGGCAGAGGGCAGAGGAGTTCAAGAACCTGTCGAGAGAGGAAGCGGACAAGCTCAGGAAAGAGATAATGCACAAGTACATGGACAAGACGATGTAGAAGCGTTTAAGGACAATATTTTTGTTCAGCTTACCGGACATCATATCGACGGAACGATAGTTGATGATGTTAAGAGTCTGCGTTATGACTTTGAGAATATAATCAACACTATAAATGAGGATAGGGAAAAATATAATTCCGTCATAGATGGTGTTGTATTGTCAACCATATACGGAGATGTATCACTATCATCTGTTACAAGAGACGAGTTTGACAGATTTGCACTTCAAAACGAATATTACATAGGCAAGCTGTTTATAAATAACGGTCTTATGAGTGAAGGGCAGACTGTTGCATTTAACAAGTATGAAATATTGGGTGTAAGCATACCTGATCCTGATATTTTTACAGCAGAGAACACATCACTTGTTAATCCTGCTTATAATGAAATGCTTGATGAACAGCAGCAGATTGATAATAAGGGCAGCATAACATATACCTGTTATCAGGAAGGCGATAAGCAGGGATATGAAGTTACATTTTTCAAAGACGAAGATGTATCACGATTCTATGTTACGGATACCGATGAATATGGTATTGCGAAAGGTGTGGGTATTATTTCAGAGGATTTCATGTTTAATGAGGGAATGGCACTTATGTTGTTGCAGCAAATGAACATGGGATTTGATAATCCTGATAATTGCATAGTGTTCAAACTACATGATAAGGAAATGACGGAAAGGCTGATAGAACAGAGCAGAGAAACATCATTACCTGCAGAACTTAAAATGTCTGTGATTGATGATGGTAATGCAGAAGTAGAAAGCACACTGTTATTCTGCGATGAAAGGACTGCTGAAATATATAGTGACAATGTAAAAAATGAATTGTTAAAGTATGCGGAAATATCCGGTGTAGACAGAGACATTCAGATAGATATACACAGTACATCTTATAAAGTCATGACTGAACAGAAAGAGAAACAGGAGAATGATGAAGTCAAGGAAATCTATGAGAAGCAATCTCCGGAGGAGGAAGTAATAGAGAAGTTCAGGGCAAAGACAGATGATATGTTCCATGAGATTGACGATTATTCTCCAAGAGAGATTGAGGAAATGGTAATGTCCCATGTCAAGGATATACTTACAACTTATAATATGAACGTGGAAGCTGTTGACGTTGTTGTAGCAGGAAGCAGGTGCAGGGGCATTGAGCATGATGGTTCCGATCTTGATGTTGTGGTAGAGATACATGGAGATGAAAGAGAAGATGTATTGTCTGACACACTTAATGCAGAGCATTTATACATCGGCGGTGTTAAGGTAGACATTAACCCTATCATGCCACAGGATACAGGAACACTCTCAGAGTATCTTCCGAAAGTTGATAAGTACCTTGAGGAAAAGGCAAAGAATATAGAGCAGGGCATAGATGAAAAGCAATATGAAGATGTATCATTGCAGAACAGTAAAGAGGATAAGGAATACAAACCTCTTGCAAAGGTTGAAGAAACAGAAGAACAGAATTACAACATGATTGATAATGTTATCAATAACATCGAACCAAAGGAAGAAAAAGAGAAAAAAAAGCATGAGTTAAAAATTCCGGTAGGGTGCAAATATGCAGATTTCAAGATACGTAAGCATTTGGATAATGATAAATATGATCTCATAGCCAATGTTAAACTTCCGGAGGGAGATATTAAGAATAATCAGGTCATTGGAACATTTGACGATAAAGATAAAGCAGTTGATTTCTGCAAAAAGAATAGTGTTGCCTTTGAGGATATAACCAATCATCTTCAGCAGAGGATTGAACATAAAAAACAAAAAGCTAATGACAAGGAACAGGGTTCACCACCACATGATCCTAATAAGAATCGTAATAAGGGGGCAGGCATTGATGATTGATAGTATTACATATAAATGGCTTCGGATAAAGGATAATCCGAAAGATTACAATATGGTGCATATAGCGGATAAAACCTTTCTATCATGTATAGTGTTTGAAGTAATAGGAATAATGACAATGATGTTTCTTGGGGCTGTGGGTGCGGAAATGATGATCTACTTAATGACATTTCTGTACTCATTTTTTATTTGTAGAAAGCACAAGGACAGTATTCGTGTTCCGATAGAAAAGATTGAAGCAGGAAAAACTATTCATGTGTTAGGAATCGCTATATGCGGTGTTCCGGTTGCCATGCTTCTTAATGCTCTCGGCTGTATGTTTTCAGGTTCAGGCGCAGAAATGTCGGAAGATGTGAATGTCTATCCGGTTAGTGTGGCAATCATTGTATTTGCCGTTGTTCCGGCAATAGTTGAGGAATATATATTTAGAGGGGCAATACTTGGTGCTTATATGAATGTTGATGTTAAGGCTTCAATACTGATAAGCGGTATATTCTTCGCCCTGCTTCATTTCTCCTTTGGGTCTGTGTTGTATGGTTTTCTGTTTGGGTGCTTATTTGCTTATGTAAGGATTGTAACCGGAAATATGCTCTATTCAATGATAATGCACTGTGCTTTTAATATGGTAAATGTGTTATTATCCTATGCTGACATAGGAAATGTACCTGTATGGACTGCTTTGTTGTTGCTTGGAATAGGTCTGACAGGCTTTGTGGTCCTCACAGTTGCATTTTTCAAGACTTATGGTACAGAAATGAGCAAGAATCATAAAAAGGGCAAATACAAGCCTTATGAAATGATAAGCAAAGAGGGATATATAGCTGTTGCTATCTGTGTGTTTATCATAAGTATGTTAGGATTAAGCGGTTGAAATAATAAGAGAATATGCAGTGTTTTTAATAATATACTGCTTGTCCATTAAGAAGGGATATGATAATATAATTGAGGGTGCTGCCATATACGGTAGGCGGTTAGTCTGATGATCGGAGTACTGTGAACTCTGTTTACATAGAAACCTCGAAAGAGGAATCTTCGATAGGAGGACTTGTTTTATGAGCATTACTGACTTGATTGCTGTTATCAGCTTGTGCATAGCTTGCTATGGACTTGGCTACTCGGCTGGTCAGAATAGCAAGAAAACAAAATAACCGCCCAGACTGGAGATCTAGCGGTTATTTTAAATAACTAACAGATTAAAAGGACTAACCGTCTATCGGCAGCACCTTTTTCTATTAACAATATACTATAATTCAATGATTGTTTCAAGAGAAATATTAAAAAAAATTTGATGTATGGCTCTTCCGATGTTTATTTCGGAGGAGCTTTTTCTTTTATATTTTTATAAAAATGACGGAGGTACTAAGAAATGTTAAGTTACGGATATGTGAGAATATCATCTATAGATCAGAATGAGGATAGACAGATGATAGAAATGGAAAAGCTAGGAATCGGGGAGGATAGGATATATGTTGATAAGCAATCTGGTAAAGACTTCAATCGTCCTCAATATAAGGAGATGGTAAGTAGGTTACAAGAGGGCGATGTACTGTATATTCTTTCGATTGACAGACTCGGGAGAAATAATCAAAGAATTCACTAATATCAATCTGATTGGGTTGTATATTCTACTCTTAGTAATGTATTTTCTTGTAAGACCGGTCATTCAGATG
>CADBCZ010000095.1 GCA_902793335.1 uncultured Lachnospiraceae bacterium | reverse complement strand
TATCTTCTAAACAATCATGGTCTACTTGTCACGCCCGTCTACCGACGGGCTTATTTTAACTCAAAAGTTCTCCGCAGGAGAACTTTCCTATAAAGTAAAGAAAGCTGACCTTACGGTCAGCTCTCCTTCCGGAAATCTTAGAAAGATTATCCGAGTAATGATAATACGCCCTGGTTAGACTGGTTAGCTTGTGCAAGCATTGACTGTGCAGCCTGCTGAAGAATGTTATTCTTAGAGTAGTTAACCATCTCTTTAGCCATATCTGTATCACGGATATTAGACTCAGATGCTGTTAAGTTCTCAGAATAATTCTCCAAATTGTTGATCGTGTAGTCAAGACGATTCTGGATAGCACCAAGTTTTGATCTCTCAGCAGATACAGTCTTAATAGCAGCTGTAATTCTACTCATAGTAGCAGATGCCTTAGAATGTGTAGATACTCCAATGTTAGTATCGCCATCAAGAGTTAACTTAGTAGTCTTAAGAGAAGCAATCTCTATCTTCATGTTCTCACCCTTATTAGCACCAACCTGTAAGTATTTACCACCACTCATAGTACCATCTAACAACTTGGTTCCGTTGAATGCAGCCTTAGAAGCGATTGAATCAATCTCATCTCTTAACTGCTTCATTTCGTCTTTGATAGAAGTACGATCTTCTGTAGCGTTAACGTCGTTAGCTGCCTTTGTAGCAAGCTCGCCCATACGCTGAAGGATTGAATGAATCTCATTCATGTTACCTTCTGCTGTCTGGATAAGATACTGTCCATCCTCAGCATTAGATACTGCCTGGTTAATACCTCTGATCTGATTTCTCATCTTCTCAGAAATAGAAAGTCCTGCTGCATCATCTGCTGCACGGTTAACTTTGTAACCTGAAGAAAGTTTCTCTGTGTTCTTAGCTACAGCCTTAACGTTACCGCCGAGCATTCTGTTGGCATTAGTCGCCTGCAAATTGTGTTGTACTACCATAATTCATTCCTCCTTGAATATAATTTCGCATCCTTGCGAAATGTACTAGGGATCTTGTCCCCGTTAATGATATGTATAATATCTCTTTCGAGCTATTATCGTATTATTATCGTAAAGGTCTATTACCTTAACCCTTACACTTATTATATCGGTTGTTTCTAAGAATACTTTACACCTTTTTTCAAAAAAATTCAACTATTTTTTGATTAATTATGGAAGTTTTTTATTCAATTTTCATAATAAAATCTATGCAAATTTCATAATTATCATTTATCCTGATTGAAACGATAGCCTTCGTTCATAATACCAACATTCTTCATTGTAGTATTATATTTCCCTGCCACCATAGCGGCTGCCTGTTTTGCATTATACTCTTTCTTTTTACCTGCAAAGCACTTGGCAAGTTTCTCTCTGTTTCTGTTCTCTAACGTCTGAATCTCATTACCCAGATCTGTACAGGTGCGAATAAGTTCCTGCATTTTCTTAACCTTCGACTTGTATTTATCCGGTTCAGCCTGAACTTGTCTCCTAACCCTTTCATAAACAGAAACAAATCCATTATCCAGCTCATTAAGTCTCATTATGCATGCGTCCTTGCGAGACAAGGTCTCATCAAATTCTTCATCATCGAACTCAAGCGCTGTTGCAATCATTCCCTGATGCTTTGTTATCTCAAGAACCTCTCGAAGAGTCTTGATCTGTTTATCAAGCACATCTACAAGTATATCAACATATCGTTGTTCTTCACCCATAATCATTCCCCACTATCAGAGCCTGTTCTTGCCGGCGCCTTGGCATTCTTCATTACCTGTTTCCATATATCCCTTAGTTCGCGAAGTTCCGTAAGGAGCTCCTCTAAAGTTTCGAGATCATGATCCCTGTTAACATCAGCCATTAGCGAGAATATATAACGATATACGTTATCAAAATCCTTAGCTATTGGATATTTGAAATCCAACGTGGATTGTAATTCTACTATTATGTTACGTGCCCTCTGAATATGACCTATGGAATCACCATATTCTTTCTTCTCAATATCTATCTTTGCAAGATTGCAAAACTTAATTGCACCTTCGTATAACATTAATGTAAGCTCTGCCGGTGTAGCTGAAGCAATCTTGTTATTAGCATATGTTGCGTACGGATTCTTTTGTGCCATAATACCTTCTCCTTATATTCATGCTGTCAACTATAGTCAATATTACACGGGATTCACCAAAATCATTTTCGGTGAATCCCTGTAACTTAAAATCCCTATATATTAAATTAAACCCTATACTTATAATTATATGTATCACATACCACCAAATAGTCCTGAAAGATAAGTCTGCTGCGACTGTAACTTAGCCATTGCACTCTCCATCTTTGAGAACTGCTTGTAGTACTTGTCCTCTTCATCGTTCATCTTCTCTTGTTGCTTCTTAACATTCTCTTTCTGTGTCTTGATATCTGCATCTAATGTAAGGTCATCATAGAAAGTCTGAGATGAACTTGTAGTAGTCTTCTTCTGAGCATTCATAAGATACTTATATAGCTCATTACCAAGTCCTGCAAGAGTCTTGGTAACCGCCTCCGGATTAGCTGCTATTGCAGCTTTGAGTTTATCCTCTTTACCCGAAGTCGTTGGATCATCCGCATCTCCATCAAGATGAAGAAGTCCTTTTTCTGACCATTCACCGGTATTGATACCGAAACTTGAAAGAGAATATCTCGTACCATCAACTTCAACAGACTTGTTCATAATGCTTCTGAAGTTACTTGTATATGCACTCAATCTGTCATCTCGTCTAAGAAGTGAATCCTTAATCTTCTTTTCCCACTCTTTAACCTCATCCTCACTCATAGCATCCTTCTCATCAGCAGTAAGCGGATCATAACCTCTAGAGCTCTGAGCGTTATAAAGTGTGTTCATCTCTTTTAACAGAGAGTTATATTCCTTAAGGAAATCCTTAACCTTATTATAGACACCATCCACGTCATTGCCGACTGTAAACTGCATCTCTTCGCCTTTAGCTGTTACATCAAATGTCAAACCATTGATATTGAAGTTATTGGTATTACTTGAATACTCAACACCATTATATTCAATAGTAGCATTGGTAGCAGCAATCTTAGCCGGATCACCGTCTTCAAGATCAAGTCCTAACGAAGATATAAGGTTAGCATCATCACTTGTTACTGTAAACGCGTTGTCACTACCCGTATTGGTAGAACTTAAATAAAATCTACCCTGTCCCTCATCAAAGCTTGCATTGATGCCCTTTGAAGCCATCTCCTTTGCAAGCTGCGAAAGAGTCATGTTCTTATCTATAGCTATCTCTTTATCATTAATCTTAATTGAAGAACTTCCATTCCAGTTTGCACCCATAAGGTCACTAACTTTGGTAGAACCTTTAATTGATGCACCTTCTGTTTTGGTCTCAACGTATGCAAATGCATTGCCACTCGCCTTAGCAGGTTCTGCTTCGCCTTCATGACCTGCAACTTTAAGTCCATCACCATCACTGACTCCAAACGCCTTAGCGCCTGCATTCTTGGCAGTAATTACAGTCTCCTCATTATTAGCATTGGTAAATGTGAACTTACCATCTGCATATGATGCTGTAAGACCTGTTCCGCTAAGTTGTTCATTAACCTTATCTGTAAGATCTGCAACAGTAGCATTCTCACCAAGACTTGTAAGGTCAATATTAACCGTCGTAGCATCACCTGAACCTGTCTTAACCTCAAACTGTGCTCCATTAAGTGAATTCTTAATGCTATTGCCATCTGCATCGGTAAGCTCTGAGAGTTTCACATCACTTCCTGCAGCAGCATAACCTGTTGAGGTAACTGTATTCTTGTTAATCTGTTTGCCTGTCCACATCTGTGCACTGGCAGTTCCTGTAACCTTAACCTTATGATTACCATTAACCGCATTATTACCGGCAACAATCTTAACACCCGAAAGGTCTCCACTTACAGCCTTTGCCTTATATGTTCCTGTTGTCTTAAAGGTAGATAACGCACCTTTATAAAAGTTGGTAAGCTTAGTGTTCAGATCAGACCATGCTGTCTTCTTCCACTCTGCCCTAGTCTGAACTTTCTTTGCATTATCAACTTTCTTCTGATAGGCTTCTGATAACTGGGATATTAAGCTTTGGGTATCCATGCCGGACGCAAGTCCTGTCATTCTTATTCCTGCCATATTATCCCCTCCTTATCTTTTTTCATCCACCAAAAGACCCGCAAGTTCTAATGTTCTCGCTATCATATCAAGCGTCTTCTCCGGTGGTATCTCTCTAATTACTTTATCGGTCTCTTTGTCCTTAACCGTTATAGAGATACGATGAGTTTTTTCATGATACTTGAAAGAACATTCTGTCTGTGTTGGAGCAATCTTCTTATTAATCTCAGAAATGGCATCCTTAACCTTCTCGGCAGATACCTCCTGAAGTTCCTTGCCCTCATCCTTCTTATTCGGATCTCTCTTATAAGGATCCTTGTCTTCGCCATCTTTCCTCTGGTCATAATTGTCCCGTCTGGCCGATACATTAATTGCTGCCTGTTGGGAACTGTCCTGCGGTACAGCTGCATTACTCTCTACAGCTACAGGCTCAGCCTTCCTTACCGGCTGGCTGGTCTGCTGTGAGCTCATCACAGTACTCTTGATTCCTTCAATTGCCATAATTCTTCACCTCCATGTGAAATTACTTCAAATCCCTTAAAAGTGCAACTATACTTCATAAGGAATCGTCTGCTCTAAAAAATGTCGAGCACGGTTAACATGTGTAAATAAGTCTATAATGATACTTCGATATATATATCGACCTATCCATTAAATTATTTTATACCTATTTGTACATTTTTTCAATATTTTTCAGGATTTTTTTATATAATTTCGATAAAAATAAACAGTCCCCAATATATAGAAATATCAGGGACTGTGCTATCAATATATGCTATTTAAAAAGATTCTTGAGATTCTCTGTAACCGTATCTGTTGCGGCTTCCTTGTTGGATTCTTTGATCTGCTGATATACTTCTTCTCTGTAAACAGGAATAGACTTCGGCGCCTTGATACCGATCTTAACCTGCTCGCCCTTAACCTCAAGTATTGTCACTTCAATATCGTTTCCGATAATTATAGACTCATTAGCTTTTCTCGATAATGCCAACATAACTATTCACCCGCTTCCTTCTTCATCTTCTGAACGGATTCGTATACGTTAAATTTAACCGGATAATCCGCATTATCTACTATTAACTGAACTCCCTTATTAGTCTTTGAATTAATAATAACCGGAGCTTTCATATTAGCTGTCACCTTGGTCATATCAGAAGGTACTGTCATAACCAAAAGACAAAGGAGATCCTCATCGGCAGGATTTCCTAACGGTTTGAGAAGTTCGTCCTCTATCATAGGGGAATATTCCTTAACAATAGCAAGTGGATCCACTACAGGAAGCGCAAGTGTTGATTCTTCAAGTGACTGTAACCAGCTTATCTTACTTTCGCCTTCATCATCTACATCATAAATGATTGCAAACTTTCTATAATCTTCAAATCCGATTATTCCATGTGGAAAATCAAGCACTTTTGCATCATCAATGTCAACCTCACCAAAAAACTTAGTATTAACTACCATATATCCCTCTCCTCTCGCATGTGTTGTAATATCATACGTTGTCTTGAACCCCATAACTACTAATCGTGGTCAATATAACAATTCAACTTTGATATATAATATTATAATCATAATACCCTTATCTTGCAAGTGTGAATATCAAACCCAAATCAGATATAATCAAGCAAAGTCTTCTTGATAACACTGCTAGTTGTTGCAAGAGCAGACTCATATACGAGTTCTGACTGATACATATTTATAGCAGCCTCTTCCGTCTCAACATCCTCATTGCTGGACTTTAATTCTTTAAAGTTTGCCAACTGCTCTGTCACACGTGTTTCAATAAGTTCTAACTTAGAATATGTTGTACCTACCTTGGCCTGAACCGCACTGACATCCTCCATGAAATTCTGGAAATTAGTCATATTATTGCCAAACAGTTTCTGCATATTCTCACGCTTCTGTGCAAGCTCAACATCAGCAGATTCTAACATCTTATTGATTCTTGTAACCTTTGTACTGTCATTCTTATATGTCGGGCTTTCAAGCATCCCCTTAAGCTTTGTAATAGTATCCTCAATATCAAGCACTGCCTGTACCGAACGTGTCAGGTCATCTATTTTATTGCCCATATCATGAAGTATAAAATCCTTACCCTGTGCGTTAACCGTTATATACTGACTGAAGTTAACCTCATATTTAATCTGCTGGCCTTCTTCGCTCATAGTAAACTCGGTTTCTTTAGTTGTACCATCATCTAAGGTCTTCGTCTGTTTACAGTTAAAGTACATTTCCGGACGAAGATCGCCAACCTCAAATTCCGATTTGTTATATTTGACAGAAATAGTCTCGGCACCTCTCACCTCATTATAAATGGTATCACCAAACACCAATTCTCCTGTTTCCGGAATGTAATTAATCTCACCGGGTTGTACTTTATAATAATTCTCTCTGTCTTCTATCTTTCTTATAGTCGGATTGTAGCCCTGACCGTTTTCATCTCCCGGATTCTTTACAAATACAGAAATCTTATTATCATCGAGATTGTCATATGCAAGTCTTATAGTATGAACAGTGGTTGACTCAGGCTTTGTAAATTCCTCTGTTCCGTTAGCTATATCTTCTAACTTAGAATCATCAACCTCATTTATAACAACACTCTTAGTCTCAAACTTCTCCGGACTAATATCTTCAGAAATCTCATATGCCAATCCTTTTTTAGCAGCCTCATCCTGGAAGATAAGATTAGTCTCTGTCTTATAACCTGAGAACAGATATCTTCCCGCATAAGTAGTACTACCCTCACGATATATAGCATCTTTAAGTTCCTGGAGCTCCTGAACAATAGTATTTCTGTCCTTGGTCTGGAAAGTATCCTGTGCACCCTGCTCACAGTAGTAATATACATCCTGAAGTCTGTCATAAACGTTCTGAATAGAAGTCTGGGTAGTGTCAAGCCATGACATAGCATCCTTAATATTCTTATTCTTAAACTGATCTAACTGGTCAACGGTTGTACGCAACTTTAATGCTCTGATTGCTATTACCGGATCTTCTGATGGAGCAGCAATCTTCTTTCCTGTTGTAACCTGATTATTCAATTGATCTACGCGCTGCATAGACTTCTGCATATTTCTTAAGGACCCGCTGGTCACCATCTGATTCGTTACTCTCATATACATTCTCCTATCCGGTCACTCCGTTAACCTCACTTATTCATCGCTCATCCTTGATGCGATCCTGTATATTATTTATCGTCTTATAGAAGCGTTGTCTTAACCCTTCTAATTGGGGTTTGTACGCGAAACTCTTCTTAAATTTTGTATGCATAGTCTGTTTGCCTGATTTAGTTTTTTATAAATGCGTGCGCTTGGATAAAAAGTTTTATTTCTATGACTGTTTGTCCGAAAAAAGAGTTTCTAAGTATCCTGTACAATATATTCAACAATA
>CADBCZ010000094.1 GCA_902793335.1 uncultured Lachnospiraceae bacterium | reverse complement strand
GGACGTAAAATATATAGCATTTCTTCATAATGATCTTTGAATATATTTTGTAATACATTAGCCATAAGATTATTATGAAAGATTTTGAAATAAGAATCACCCCCTAATCCCCTCAAGATTGAGGGGCAGGGGAGTTGATGTGTCGAAGACACTTTTTTATTAAAGGTAATTTTGACACCTATATCGTACATGTGGTATAATTGTAAAGGTTGTAACGCAAGTAGTTGTACTTGCAATTCATTTACAACGAAGAATGGAGGATGATATTATGTGGGCATACGAGAGTGTTTTTTATCAGATTTATCCTTTAGGTTTTTGTGGAGCTCCTTTTGAAAATGACGGTAATCAGGAGTCTAGGATTTTGAAGGTGTTGGATTGGATTCCGCACATCGAGAAGTTAGGAGCTAATGCAATATACTTTTCGCCGGTGTTCGAGTCGGATACTCATGGCTATAATACAAGAGATTATACAAAGATCGATTGTAGATTGGGTACTAATGAAGACTTTAAAAAGGTATGCGACGAGTTGCATAAGTCAGATATCAAGGTTGTATTGGATGGTGTATTTAATCATGTGGGCAGAGGATTCTGGGCATTTCAGGATGTTTTGCAAAACAGAGAAAATTCACAATATAGAGACTGGTTTCATATAAGCTTTGAGGGCAATTCCAATTATAATGACGGTCTTTGGTATGAAGGTTGGGAGGGCAACTATGATCTTGTCAAACTCAATCTCAGAAATGAAGAAGTGATACAGCACATTTTTTCAGCTGTTAAGGGCTGGATTGATGAGTTTGATATCGATGGACTCCGACTTGATGTAGCTTACTGCCTTGACCACGATTTCTTAAGAAGACTTCGTCAGTATACAGATGAGCTTAAGAAGGATTTCTTTATAGTAGGAGAGACTTTACATGGTGATTATAACCAGTGGATGAATGATGCAATGTGTCATTCAGTAACCAATTATGAATGCTACAAAGGACTTCATTCAAGCTTTAACAGTATGAATATGTTTGAGATTTGTCATTCTCTTGCAAGACAGTTTGGACCGGAGCAGTGGACTTTGTATAAGGGCAGACATTTATTATCATTTGTTGACAATCATGATGTTACGAGAGTGGCAAGTATACTTGGTAACGAGAATCATTTACCTCTCATATATGCGGTTGCATTTGGTATGCCGGGAATACCATGCGTATATTACGGAAGTGAGTGGGGAGCTAAGGCTCATAAGAGTGAAGGCGATCCTGCACTGCGTGCATGCTTTGACAAGCCGGAATTCAATGAGCTTTCCGATTTTATTTCTAAGCTTGCAAATGCTAAGAAGAAAAGCAAAGCTCTCAATTATGGTAATTTCAGAAATGTGGTTCTTACCAATCATCAGTGTATTTTTGAACGTGCATGTGAAGGCGAGAGAGTTCTTGTAGCAGTCAATGCTTCGGATCAGCCGTATACAGCGCATTTTGATGCAGGATGTGGAATGGCAACAGATCTGATAACAGGTAAGCCACATGACTTTGGTGGAGGAAGTGAACTTCCGCCGTATTCTGCAGCATTCTGGCTTATGGAAAAGTAAATATGTGTGGTCGTGCAAAATGTGTTATGAGATTATTAATATTAGCAGATATTGTTTTTGTACTAAAATGTATAATAAATACAAGGACTTTGACAGAAGGAAGTGACAGGGATGTTTGAGAAAAAGGATATAATTTTCAGTGAAACTATGGGTGTGTGTCAGGTTGCAGAACTGACTAAACTTTCACCTAAGAGCGGAGATCAGATATTATATTATGGTCTGCGTTCAATTTCAGATAAGAAGAAGGTTTCATACATACCTGTCGAAAACCATAAGGTATTGTTAAGGCCGCTGATAACCAAAGAAGAAGCAAAGGAGCTTAAAGAAAGAAATCCTGATGAACTCACAGAGCTTCAGAGGGAAGAGATAGAGTTTGTGTTATCAAGGGAAGAAGTTAAAAAGAAAAAATAAAAAAACGGTCATGCATCCGAGGAATCATATAATCCGAAGGGCGTGACCGTTTTGATATTCATATGTATCTAAGCATGTAAAATTTATCTATTACTTTCTTCCCGTTGAGCCAAATCCACCGTCGCCTCGTACGGTATCATTTAGCTCATCAGTTTCGTTGAAAACCGCTGTAAGATATGGCGCAATGACAAGCTGGGCAATTCGTTCTTTTGGTTCAATGGATTTCTTTCCTGTACTGTGGTTGTGAAGAGCAACCATTATCTCCCCACGGTAATCAGCATCGACAACGCCGACTTTATTGGCGGGAGCAAGACCTTTCTTGGAAGCAAGACCACTTCTTGCATATATAAGTCCTGCATATCCTATAGGGATTTCCATGGCAAGACCTGTTGGTATTAACCTGGTTTCGCCCGGTTCAAATTCCGTAATCTCATCAATGCATGCATAAAGGTCAGCACCTGCAGCGTATTCTGAGCCATAAGTAGGAATGACGGCGTTTTCTCTTAATTTCTTAACTGCAACATTCTGTGTAAGCATATTTGTCCTCTTTTCTACATATTATTGGGTGTCAAAAGAAACCTTTGACACCCATTGAATAGTTTAGTATATTGAAAAATCTTTGGTATCATCCCATAGAACAACTTTATTCTGTTCTATGGATTCAGGAACCATGATAATTCTTTGGTTGGATGATCCTCGAAATCTCAGAGCAAGATCCTTTTTGGATTGAACAAATTCTCCATCTACAAGGATATCGATTAAAGACAACATCTCATACGTTTCAGCATATTGCTTGGCCATTTCACCCAATAAATCTCTTTCAAAATCATAACCTGTGTAGCACCATATATCTTTTTCAGGAAAACGTGCTCGGATTTCCTTGAGGAGTGGAAGTACACCTAGCTGATTCTCATATTCAAACGGTTCACCACCGAGTAGTGTAAATCCACGTATATAACTCGGATGTAATGCTTCGATTATTTCGTTGATAACATCGCTGTCAAATGGTTTGCCGTAGTTGAAGTCCCAGGTTTCTTTGTTAAAACATCCGGGACAGTGGTGTGTACAGCCACTTACAAAAAGGCTGACACGTACACCGGGACCATTTGCAACATCATATTTCTTAATAGCTGCGTAGTTCATGATAACATTTATTTCCTTTTATATAAAACAGTATAATTTTAACTGCGGTTATTTTTCGTTTTGAGTATTACAGATGTAACACTCTTGCTTTGATTTCTTTGGTCTTTCCGACATTCCAGAAATTCTCTCCTAAGTATCCACAGGTTCTTCTTGTCACGTTCATTTTAGCATGGTCTTTGTTACCGCACTGAGGACATTCCCACTCGTTATCGTCGTTGATCATTATCTCTCCGTCATAACCGCATTCATGACAGTAATCAGACTTTGTATTGAACTCAGCGTACTGAATATTATCGTAAATGAATCTTACTACTTCTGCAAGTGCATCTAAGTTATTGCGCATGTTAGGAATCTCTACATATGAGATGGCGCCGCCTGAAGATATCTTCTGGAACTGACTTTCAAAACGGAACTTACTGAATGCATCAATACTTTCTCTAACGTCTACATGGTAAGAATTGGTGTAGTATCCCTTGTCTGTTATATCAGGAATACTTCCGAATTTCTCAAGGTCAATTCGTGCAAAGCGATAGCAGAGACTCTCTGCAGGACTTCCGTATAAACCAAATCCGATACCGGTTTCAGCTTTCCATCTGTCGGTTGCTGCACGAAGTCTGTTCATTACTCTTAGTGCAAATTCCTGGCCGGCAGGAGTAGTGTGACTCACACCCTTCATAAGCTTGGTCACTTCGTAGAGACCGATATATCCAAGTGAAATTGTTGAATAACCATCAAGCAATAACTTGTCTATTGTTTCGCCTTTTTCAAGTCTTGCGATGGCGCCATATTGCCAGTGAATAGGACTTACATCTGAGGTTATGCCCATCAATGAGTTGTGTCTGCACATTAATGCTTCGTAACACAAGTCAAGTCGTTCCTCAAGAAGGCTCCAGAACTTCTCCTCGTCTCCGGCAGCGATTATTCCAATCTGAGGAAGGTTAAGGCTTACAACACCCTGGTTGAAACGTCCTTCAAACTTATAATCTCCGTTTTCATCCTTCCATGGTGTCAGGAAGCTTCTGCATCCCATACATGAGAACACATTACCTTCATAATTTTCGCGCATTTTCTTTGACGATATGTAGTCGGGATAGAGACGCTTAGCTGAACATTTAACGGCAAGTTCTGTGATATAATCATATTCTCCGCCTTTTAAGCAGTTGTGCTCATCAAGCACATAAATGAGCTTAGGAAAAGCAGGTGTAACATAGACACCTTTTTCATTCTTGATTCCTTCAAGGCGCTGGCGAAGAATCTCTTCAACTATCATTGCGTTCTCTTTGATATATTCATCATCCTTATCCAGATTAAGGAATAAGGTTACAAACGGTGACTGTCCGTTAGTGGTCATCAATGTGTTAATCTGATACTGTATGGTCTGAACACCCGAGCGCAACTCGTCGCATAAACGCTCATGAACCATTTTATCAATAATGTCTTCAGGAACAGTATCACTGAATTCAGCAGTAATCTTTGCCTTGAATTTATCACGGGACTTTCTTAAGTATTTTCCAAGATGTCTCACGTCAACCGACTGCCCGCCGTACTGACTGCTTGCAACAGCGGCAATAACCTGTGTCATAACGGTACATGCAACCTGGAAGCTCTTAGGACTTTCGATAAGCTTGCCGTTCATAACTGTGCCGTTGTCTAAGATATCCTTGATATTGATAAGGCAGCAGTTAAATATCGGCTGAAGGAAATAGTCTGCGTCGTGGAAATGAAGTATACCGTCTTCATGAGCTTTGGAAATCTTCTCCGGTAACAATACTCTCTTAGTCAGGTCTTTTGAAACTTCTCCTGCGATTAAGTCTCTCTGGGTAGAGGCTACAGTAGCGTTCTTGTTAGAATTCTCTTCCATAACATCTTTGTTTCTGTTCTGGATAAGACTAAGTATCGAATCATCTGTTGTGTTTGCTTTACGGACAAGCTCTCTGGAATATCTATATATAATGTAGGTTTTCGCAAGAACGAATTTCTTCTCGTCCATAAGCTTCTGTTCAATAATGTCCTGTATATCTTCAACTAACATACGCGACCTGTTCTTGGTCTCGATACAGTTGATAATATACTCAATGGTATCATCAGTTACTTTCTCTGCCGGTTCAACTTCCGCATTAGCCTTCTGAATGGCAATTTTGATCTTATTGCGATCATATGAAACGGTTGTACCGTCTCGTTTAATTACTTTCATATCACGAACTCCTTTATCATTTTCTTTAATGCTGAAATGTATTATACCATTCAATATAGATATTGTAAATGAGAAAAACACAAGATAATGTGCTAAAAAAAGTACAGGTGCGCAAAATAACGCAATATAAGGGAAAAATGGTATTTCTGTGAACTTTTATAATATAGTCTTTATTTTTGTTAAAGTTTGTGATATAACTGAATAAGTGTGTTTTACAAATAAGGAATATACATATTATATGTATGTTTTGGAACAGACAACTACTATATGGAAGGAATATGAGAAATGAAGAAACATGGAATTGGTGCTTTTTTATTAGCAGGAGTTATGATACTCGGTCTTACAGGATGTGGAAACAGTAAGGCAAAATATTACAACAAATATGTCAAACTTGGTGATTACAAAGGAATCGAATATTCACTTGATATTGCCGAGGTTACTGAAGATGATATACAGAACAAACTTGATTCATTCCTTGATGGCTTGAAGACCAAAGATGAGGTTGCCGATCGTGCTGTACAGGATGGAGATATAGTTAATATTGATTATGTAGGTACTATGGATGGTAAAGAATTTGATGGCGGTAGCGCACAGGGATATGATCTTACAATAGGATCTAATTCGTTTATCGAGGGATTTGAAGCCGGACTTGTTGGTCATAACATTGGAGAAAAGGTTACACTTGCATTGAAGTTCCCGGATGACTATCCCAATGACCCGGACAAGGCAGGTAAGGCTGTAACATTTGATGTTACGATCAATACCATTTCGGTTGAGAATACTCCTGAATTGACGGATGCATTGGTTAAAGATAATACAGACTATGACACTATTGATGCATATAAGGAATCAATCCGTAAGGATCTTGAGGATGAGAACAAGACTACAGCACAGAATAATGCAAGAAGAGATGTATTTGATAAGGTTGTAGCAAATGCTGAAATATCAGGATATGATGAAGATGAAGTTTCTAAGCTTATTGATGATGAGTTCTCGAATTTTAAACAGCAGGCTGCAAGTTATGAAAGCTACGGATATTCATATGAAGATTTTCTTTCAATGTATGGATACACATCTGAGGATGCCTTGAAAAAAGGTATAACAGATTATGTTAAGGAATATCTTAATCAGAAGATGGTCATTTACTGTATAGCTGATGCTGAGGGCATAGAAGTGACAGACGAAGAGAGAGAAGAACAGATTAAGCAGGCTGCACAGGCATATTCAAAGAGTGCTGATGAACTTAAGAAGCAGTATGGTGAGGAATACTTTGACGTTCCGGTACTTACTCAGAAGGTAATGGACCTTATTATGGATAATGCTGTTAAGGTAGATAGCACAGAGGCTGCAACAGAGGCAGAAGAGACAACAGAAGCAGCAACAGAGGAAGAGACAACAGAAGCTGCAACAGAGGCTGATGAATCCGAAGAAGAAACAACAGAGGCAACGACAGAAGCTGCAACAGAAGAAGAGACAACAGAAGCAGAGTAATTTATAATAATAATATGGAAGGGTGAGAAGATATGGCAGAGAAGAAAAATCTTTTGACAGACAAGGGTCTTAAAAAACTTGAAGAAGAATTACAGGAGCTTAGAGTAGTTAAGCGTAAAGAGGTAGCACAGAAGATTAAGGAAGCCAGAGAGCAGGGTGACTTATCGGAGAATGCGGAGTATGATGCAGCTAAAGATGAGCAGAAAGAGATTGAAGCAAGAATTGAAGAACTTGAGTCAATCCTTAAGAACGTTGAAATCGTATATGCAGATGAAGTTGATAAAGAGAAAGTTAATGTCGGTTGCGTAGTAACAGTTAAGAGAGTAGAGTCAGGTAAGATTGAGAAATTTAAACTTGTCGGTTCTACAGAGGCAGATTTCCTTAATAACAAGATTTCCAATGAATCTCCAATCGGTTCAGCTCTTATGGGCTCAAAAACAGGTGAGGTTGTAGATGTTGAAGCACCTAACGGAGCATTCCAGATAGAGATTATTGATATCAGCTTAGACGATGAGTAATATGTAGTGACCAAGGGGAATTGTCGATGGGCTGTTCCCCCTTTTTATAACAATTACCTAAATAGCAAACAATAGGCGTTTGCGAAACGCTTATTTGTTCTTTCTCTTTTGTGAATATTATACAGTTCCATCACAGACACGTTCTCACTCCGTTGCCAAAATACGGTGCATAAGTACCGACGGTCGCAAAGGGTCTGTTTATGGAATCTGTATAATATGCACAACGAGATATACCATATCCATGCGTTTCGCAATTACTTAAATAGCAAACAATAGAAAAAGGAGAAAACCAGTGGGAGATAATAAGAATCAACAGCAGGAACCTGATATTAACCAGTTAAGAAAGGTAAGAAGAGAGAAGCTTGCTGACCTTCAGGCAGCGGGAAAGGATCCTTTCGTAATTACAAAGTATGATGTAACACATCACACAACAGAGTGTGCAGAGGTATATAATAAGTTAGAGGCAGAACTTCTTGCTGGCAGAGAGCCTGTAGATGTATCAGGACTTCCTGAGGAAGAAGCAAGACCACTTCGTAAGAAAGATTATGAAGAGCGCAGAGAGATTATGGATGCTAAGCCTATCGAGGTTAGTGTTGCAGGTCGTCTTATGAGCAAGCGTGTTATGGGTAAGGCAGCATTTGCCAATATTCAGGACAAGCTTGGTAATGTTCAGTTATACGTTTCAAGAGACGGAATCGGTGAGGATAATTACGCTGATTTCAAGAAGTATGATATCGGTGATATCGTTGGTGTTAAGGGCTTTGTTTTCAGAACCATGACAGGCGAGATTTCCATTCATGCTCATGAAGTTACATTGCTTACAAAGTCTTTGCAGATACTTCCGGAGAAGTTCCATGGACTTAAGGACGTAGATATGAGATACCGTCAGCGTTACGTTGACCTTATTATGAGTCCTGATGTTAAAGATACATTTATCAAGAGATCACAGATTATCAGCACGATTCGTAAGTTCCTTGACGCTAAGGGATTTATGGAGGTTGAGACACCTATGCTTGTAAGTAATGCCGGTGGTGCAGCTGCTCGTCCTTTCGAGACACATTTTAACGCACTTGATGAGGACTTGAAGCTTCGTATTTCACTTGAGCTTTATCTTAAGAGACTTATCGTTGGTGGTCTTGAGAGAGTATATGAGATTGGTCGTGTGTTCCGTAACGAGGGACTTGATACAAGACACAATCCTGAGTTTACTTTGATGGAGCTTTATCAGGCTTACACTGATTACAATGGAATGATGGATCTTACTGAGGAAATGTACCGTTATGTTGCACAGGAAGTTCTTGGAACAACCAAGATTTCTTATAACGGAATCGAGATGGATCTCGGTAAGCCGTTCGAGAGAATTACAATGGTTGACGCTGTCAAGAAATACGCAGGCGTTGACTGGAATGAAGTTAAAGACACAGAGGAAGCTAAAAAGCTTGCTGACGAGAAGAATATTGAGTATGAAGATCATCACAAGAAGGGTGATATCCTTAACCTCTTCTTCGAGGAGTTCGTTGAGGAGCATCTTATCCAGCCTACATTTGTTATGGATCATCCGATTGAGATTTCTCCTCTTACCAAGAAGAAACCGGAGAATCCTGAGTACGTTGAGCGTTTCGAGATGTTCATGAACGGTTGGGAGATGTGTAATGCATATTCTGAGTTAAATGATCCTATCGACCAGAGAGAGCGTTTTGCAGAACAGGATAAACTTGCTGATGCAGGTGATGAGGAAGCAAACCACACAGATGAGGACTTCTTGAATGCTCTTGAAATCGGTATGCCACCTACAGGCGGTATCGGATACGGTATTGACAGACTTTGTATGTTGCTTACTGATAGTGCAGCGATTAGAGATGTGTTGTTGTTCCCGACTCACGGCACTTCGCCGGTACATTTCGATATTTCTCGTGACAAATCATGTAAAAATATCTGCATATAACCCCAAAATCCTTGAAAATCCTGGACTTTTGGGGTTTTTTATTTTGCCAAAATGCTCTTGAAAGGGTTTTGAGATGGTAAAATCGCATAATTGCAAAATGAATTGTTGCAAATACAATAACAGTATAAAGGAGGTGCCCGCAATGACAAACATAAAAGTAAAACTGACTTATGAAGAGCAGAGGATCCTGATAATGGGGCTCGTTGAACTGAAGAATCACCTCATAGAAGAAGACAGATATACGGACGCCATAGACGAACTTATCATGAAACTGACTAAATAGTACAACTGAATAATTGTCCTTACATGCTCTGCTTTATATAAGCAGGGCACTTTATTATGAAAGGAAGGACAAAAGAATGACAGACAAGAAAAACATTGATATCAAATCAGTTGAAATGGCTAAAGTTGAGGATATGGTGCTGGATATCTCTTGGTGTGTGGCTGAAGAAGCTGCAGAGTATCTTGAAATAATTATGCAAGGGATGACTAAAGATGGTATCCGTAGTCTTATGCATATTATCGACGGGGTATCTGGAGAGCTTCTTGTAGAAGTAATCAAATCACTTTTTATCATGTATCAAATGCAGGAAGCAGAGAATATACTTGTTCCACTTCAAATCTGTGCAAGATACTGTGAAGACACATATTCGTATTTCTATGATTGCTTCTGTAATACGGATATCATTGATTCACATTTAGTAGATTACTGGATAAGTGAATATGAGTCTGGAAGGGAGGACGATGATGACTAATGCGAGAACAATCGCGATCTGTAACCAGAAAGGCGGTGTAGGGAAAACTACTACAGCAGTAAACCTGGGAATTGGTCTTGTACGGCATGGGAAAAAAGTACTGCTGATAGATGCAGATCCGCAAAGCGACCTTACCAGATGCCTGGGAATTAATGGAGACGAGGTTGAGAATTCGCTTGGCAAGCTGATGTATCAGATGACAGAAAACAGAAAGCCGGATGTATCTGACAGTATACTCCATCATAAAGAAGGTGTAGACTTCATACCTTCCAATCTGGATCTTTCATCGATGGAAAATCAGTTGGTAAATGCAATGAGCAGAGAAAAGGTCCTTGATAATCTTTTAAAAGAAGTGAAGGGGCAATATGACTATATCCTCATTGACTGCATGCCTTCATTAGGAATGCTTACCGTAAATGCACTAACTGCAGCAGACAGTGTCATTATTCCCGTTCAGGCACAGTACCTTCCGGCAAAAGGTATGACACAACTTTTGAAAAGTATAAGCTTGGTTCAGATGCATACCAATGACAAACTGAAGATAGAGGGAATAGTAATGACACTGGTTGATTCCAGAACAAATCTTGCCAGAGATGTTATAGATACTATCCGAACAAATTATGGTGCGGGTATCCGCATTTTTAATACAGATATACCTATCGCAGTAAAAACTGCAGAGGCATCTGGAGTTGGTAAAAGCATCTATGCCTATGATCCTGGCGGGAAAACTTCAATGGCATACGATAATCTTACAAAGGAGACCAACTATGAAAAGTCAACCCTGAATTAGCAAAAAAATTCTTTTTCTATCGATGGTAAAAAAGGGTAACCTTAATAAGGCTCCCAGGTGGGCGC
>CADBCZ010000093.1 GCA_902793335.1 uncultured Lachnospiraceae bacterium | reverse complement strand
AAATCCATTCTTTCCGTAATAATCGTCTGCATTTATAACGGCAAACGGAGAATCTATGAGATTCTTGCAAGCAAGAACAGCATGTCCTGTACCCCAAGGTTTGGTTCTATCTTCAACAGTTGCCGGAGCGTCCGACAACTCCTGAAATGCATAGGCAACCTCAACACCAAGAGGTTTTACAATTTTCTCAATTCTGTCACCGATCACAGAACGGAAATCATCTTCAATGTCATGGCGAATAATAAATATAATTTTCTTAAATCCGGCAGCAATCGCATCATGAATGCTATAATCAATAATAATATGACCGCCATCGTCTATAGGTTCAAGTTGTTTTATCCCACCACCAAAGCGTGAACCTATCCCCGCTGCGAGTATAACCAAGTTTTTCATCATTTTTCTCCCAATCTAGTTTGATTATCAATTTAAACAACTTATGTTCAATGAAGTTTAATAGTCTTTTCTATTTTCTTTATACCCGTATTTAGACACCAAACAATGATTAAAATTCCCCAAAACAATGCCACCCAAAGAAGTAATGTCATAATTATAGAATCATTTTCCCAAATATAAGTTTGAATATGTTTCAAAATCTCAACATGAATAATAAAATATAAATATGAAAAAGATGCTGTACTACAAATACTTTTATTAATTATTCCCGATTTACAATCAAATTTCAGCCTTTTAAAGTACTCGCTATAAAGCGTTTACCAAGAAACAATTGAATGATTGTTGATTTATTAAAACTATTTAATTGTTCTTCAGTATACTCAACAGCCATAACAGAACCTTCCTTTCATGGCTCTATTATAGCATATACAAGGCTTTTTGGCGAATTACCGTATTTTGATTTTTCGTCATAATGCCTTTGAATATAACTTGTTATTATGACCATACAGCCATGATTTTATAAAAGGTTTTGAATTGAGAAATATGCATTTTCTACCCTATATGCAAATTTCGCAAACTTTCATACATATAGTAAGATCCTGATATTGTTCTGTTTTCAGTCTGAAAAATATCAAATAAAAAACTCTGTTTTGAACAACTGTCAAGCTACATATTCCGGAGGTGGAATTGGTTTTAATGATTTTTTAGGTGTGACTGTCAATCCTTCCATAAGCCAGCGGAATTGTTGTCCAGTCAACGCCATGACCTCCGATTCATTACGTGGCCATTGAAATTTTCCTTGTTCAAGTCGTTTGTATAAAAGCAAATATCCATCACCTTCCCAAACCAATCCCTTAATCCTATCATTTCTTCTTCCACAAAACAGATAGATGGTATCAGGTGTAAATGATGTATTACCAGATTTAGCTTTAACAATAGCAGCCAAACGATCAATACCTGAACGTAAGTCAGTGTATCCTGTAACTATATAAACTGATTTAAAACACGTGGCATCATTTAACATCGGCAGCCACCTCAAGTACCATCTTTAAAAGCTTTGGAGAAGTCGTTTCAGTAACTTTAATCGATATGTTATTAACCGATAACACCAGTTCTGTCGAATCGGATATGGTTGGATTTTCATTATGCATTATTTCATTAGGTACCGACACAACACTTTGCTCCGGTACCGGCAATTCTGTTGGAAGATTTTCAATACAGGCCTTACGTACCTCAGTCAACCTGTAATAGTAGTTTGCAAGAGTAATACCGTTATTATTGCACCATTCTTTTACAGTCATTCCAGAAGAACGCCTTTTACATTCCTGTATTTGGAGTGCCCACTCCTGTAAACGGTACTGCCTTGCAACAACAGTTGTGATTTGCTTCATAGACTCTACCTCCTCGATATGTCTAAAAAGTTCAGTCTATACTTTTTAGACATTTTATATAGTACAGTCTATTTTCTCAAAAAAGTTGTGTGGAGTCTATGTATCCGCTATGAAGCGTTTACTTATTGAATCCGAGTAATACAAAATAAATCGTCTAAACAAGTAGATTGGAATTATACCAATTATTAATCTTCACAATATCAAAATTAGTTATGGATTTGAAAACTACGAAAGGTTTCTACCCAAAGATAGAAACCTTTCTTTTTTGACGTATGTCTTAAGTTTAATACCGCTAAACGGCAATGTTGTCATAATAGCTGACACTTACATTATATTCAATCATATAAAATAAGTCAATCAATTTCGCAAAAAAAGTTCAATAATTTTTTTGTTTATATTATCCAAATTATTTGGAGATAGTTTAATACCATTAAGAACACCTTGATTGTGTATAGGATCGACAATTCTAATTTTACTGATAGTTGTTATTTGATTTACGAGAGCAACACTGCCTCTGTTCATTTTATTTATTTCCTTTGCAATTTTATCAGCTTCTGATTTCTTTTTTTCTGCATTGTTCTTTTTTATTTTTAACAATTCTAATTTTGATCTAAGAGTATTTATTCCTTCATCGTTATCAATTTTGTTTTTCTCAATACTAAGGATTGTCTCCTGTATCATCTGTTCAATTGATTTAATTTCGTCAATTTGTTCTGTATAAGCTTGTTTAATACCAGAAATTTTACTCTTTAATTTTTGATAAATATCATCACCTAAAAAAACCTCTGTTACATGAATGTTTGCTCCATTTGATGAAGACAACGGGATAATAGTTAGAACCGGAGAACTATGGTTATTATTGTTGTCAAGAACAACAGCATAGTGAAGTCCACCATGTTCGCTACCTACATTAAATCCAAGATTAACTTGTACGATCATTAAAAAATGATGGATATCAGGTAATGATACACTAATCAAGGTGGGTCAGATTTAAGTGAAAAAGTGGGTCAATTTTACTTGACAATCAACATCAAGTTTTTCAAATTTATTGATGCAATTTTCTTCAAAATACATTATACTTTTCTTTATTTCGCAATTACCTATTTGATGACATGAAAAAAACACATGTAGGCCGGCTTCTGATCAGATTTATGTGTACCGTAATCAGATTTACGCGCCGAACGCTACATGTGTCGTTCATAACTGTCTATTCTTTTTCAAACTTCGCTATTATATCACTGTGGTTCAAAAAATTGCAAGCACAATTTTCTCATTCTTAACCCTATCTCTCCATGCATGTTCTATTTTCCTAACTGCTTCATCTATAACCTACTCCAGTATCTTCCTTGCCATCTCTATAGCTTTGTCCTCCGTCAAGGATGGATCCTGTTCCATATAGGAAGCAGCCAGTTTTCTTATATTATCACCCAACTTTTTCTGCAGGTCATCATTATTCTTCTGCAGGTTTTCAATCCTTGTCTCATAATCCTCGCACAAAATATCAATATCTGTCATCAAAGAATGATCCGTCATACCACGCACCTCCTCTAATCCCTCTACATCCAGGTGGTCACATATGTAATCCCGCAGTAACAACGTATAATCCTTAAGCTTTGCCGCATCTACATATGTTATATTCCCCAATGCCTGATTTTTCTCTATTGTGCTGATTATATCATCCTCTATAAAGGTTTTCAATTCCTCCGGACTTTTTTTCATTATTTTTCTGCTACTGTTCTTCTTGTCGATAGCCACCCACTCCCGAAGTTTGAGAAGTATAAATGGTACCAGTATTACCATGTTCCTTTTATCCATTTCCTGTGGAGACATCTTCGGAAGTTTGATCACCGGAACCTTATATTCATACCCTTCATTTCCATCATTAAACTTAAGCTCAATAATATACTCGTCCGGAACCTCAGTCTCATAATACAGATATATTATAACAGGACTTGGGAATTTCAAAATATACCTGTTCCTATCCTCTACTGCACCTCTCTTTGCATACTCATATCCATAGCCAAACATCCTCAGGACTATTTCATTATCATTATATGACTGTGCTTCCATATGATATTCATGAACCTCATTAACGGTCACAATGCAATCTGCAAGTATCTTACCCATGGCATCATCATCTTTGACCATCTCTGTCCAATTATATGTAAGCTTGCTGTCATCAGGATAATCCGTACCGAATATTCCATTGATCATCCTCACAACTGATTTGGTTGAAAGTGTGATGCATTTCTTGAATATCTTGTCAAATATTTCCCTAATCTCAGCCGCACTCAAGAATTGTCCTTCAGACCTATTATCTTTGTTTCTCTCCATTTCAATTCCTCTTTTACGATGTATTTCGGATGCGCATCTGATGTCAATATTCTATCGGACAAAATTATATAATACAATTGATAAATAATATAAAATAATAGAAATTTGATTTTAAAATATATAAATTCTATTAATAATTATATACCGATTTATATATTTATGGATTAGCTGAGAATAATCAATCGATATTAGACCTACCTTAATTGATTAATTTAAAACACTAAATTATATCTTTTTACATATTAATCTTTATTTAACCTATCATCCTGTTCTATTGGTTCATCAATAACATCCGTGTCCTTAGTGGTTGATAATACAGTTTGCGCTCCCACTTCAACTCCTGTATTAAAAATCGCTTTAATTCCTGCCATCATTCCTCCACCACCATCTTTCTTTGATCCACCGCCTAATTGCGCAAGTCCATGAGTTATATTAGCGGCGTTAGGTTTCTTTTCTCCCATAATCTTTACCTCCATTTTTTCTCAATAATTTTTCTCTCATGTGATATTAACTATTTGCAACAAACGTCTCTAATCAATACATTATAATAATACCCAATGTCAGAAAAGAAATTGTAATCCTAAAAAATAATATTTATCTTCTTTTTTACCATTTCCAACTCTTATTCCCCATCTATCATTTAAAAACGCAATCAATACCAATCCTCTTTTTAATATAGCATTAGAATCCCAATCATTATAATCTGCGATTTCAATTTCGGTATATGTACCATATTTATATCCAACAGGATTTTGTGTATTAGATTTTTTTTCAGGAAATGATTTATTTCCTAGTTTTCCATTCTTTTCTGAGGATATTACAACAAAATTCCCTAATGAATTCTTTAGTGCATATTTTTGTTTAGAATTATATTCTTTAAATAATTCAATCCAATATTTATTATGAGAATTCTCTGGATATATATGCTCTATCGAATTATAACCACTTTCATATAATTTCCATCTATTAAATTTAATGATATTAGTTTTACTTTTTTTCATTAAAGAATACTCGTATTCACATAAGAAATACCGCAGCCAACTTGTACGATAAAATCCGTTTTTTGAGTAGTATAATATTATTTTTTTATTCAATTCCACGGAATTAACAAGTAAATCATACAACTTTTTCAATTTGTCAATGATCCCTTGAATCACCCATTCTCCTTTATTTAATTTAACAACAGCCTCTGCAAAATTAAATAAATGTATATTAATATCCTCTATTGTCACTCCGTCATAAAACTCTATGCAGAACAAATATTTTTCTAATATTTTTAGAAAATTCAATAATGTCTTATTATCATTATTACATGCTCTAAAACATGCCAAAAGGAAAACATTCAAATATGAAAAATCTACCATATATCTACTTCTATAAAATCTTTTTTTAAGTGATAAAAAATTTATCTTATCCATATATTCTTTGATCTCATTGTCATATTTAGATGACAACGGATTTTTTATATCACCCCAAAAGTCAATACATTCACTTAAGCTTTGAATATAATTAAAACACTTTTCAATTGTTAACGATTTATCAAAAATTTTTTGAATTACAAAATAGTCATTTAACAAATAATTACTTTGCCATTGTCCGAATTCATCATATCTCCATATATAGTTCTTATTTTCTAATTCATCTATATTTTTTGAAAAATATAGCATAAAATGAGTAACTAAAAATTCATCATCAAGTAAAACTCTTTCCTTACTTTTTCCTAAGATATGATATATCTTTTTCCAACATTCATTTATATCTCGTCTCAATCTGTTTTTGTTATAATCATCAACATTAAGTAATGTAGACACATATATCAATCTATTTTTCAACAATTCCAAGTTCGATAAAGGCTTTCCTCTATTATTCATTGTTTCAAATGTAACATACACATCTATATCATCTGATATTATATACATATTATAAAGAAAATGTTGTGTGATTTTTGTATAAACATCTTCCAATTTGGCAACATCCATTCCAATCATTTTTTTATAAAAAAATTTTTTTGCTTCTCCCAAATTATTAGTATAAATTGTTTCATTTTCGCTTGAGGCAATAACTACTTTTTCATCGTATACTTGAGAAATCAAATATTCAAAACTAGGATTCTCTCTTTCATAACTATACATATATGTACGATTCTTATTAGCATCTTGATATTCAAAAATAAATTTTCTGGATATTTCATCATATGTAGTATAATTTAGCTTTTCTATGTTTTTCTCTTGCATAATTTGACATATAACATATATCAAGATTATAGACGTCGTCAATCTTTGCTGTCCATCAACCACATAAAAAGGTATGTACCGCTTTGCATCAATAATCCACAAGTCGTCTATCCATTTTTTGTAATCATCTTCTTTAGCTGGTTCTAGGGTTAGAACTCCAACATAATGATTTTTTTTATTCTCTAATCTACATAAATCACCCCAAAAATCTTTTACTTCTTTCAGTGTCCATGCATACCCTCTTTGATAATCAGGAATTCGAAATATTTTTTCTGAAAATATCTTTGACATTGATAACAATTGTTCCATACCATTTTCTCCTTTGTTACAACTAATTGAATAGTTCTATAAGTTAATTATCTTCATCTTCCGAATACCACTCTGCATCATGACTACAGCCTTTCAATTCTAAATAATATGTAGCTCCAACATCTATCTCTATTGAATTATTATTAAGCTTGGAATCTTCAACCTTTACCTTGCATTTCTTGGAAATATTTCATGATGTAGCCGTTATTACTGTTTTCCCTTTCTTTTTAGCTTTTATCTTTCCTTTGCTGTTTACAGATGCCACACCATTATTAGTCGATTTCCATTTTATCTTAGCTGGGGCATTTTTTAATTTGAGCTTTTTACTTTGTCCTACAACTAAAACAAGAGAAGATTTATTAAGCTTAGCTGTCTTTTTTGATTTGGATGAATTATTGGCTTTTTTAGATTTTCAAGGCCACGAGATTTAGCCGTTGATAAAAATACTTGAAAAAAATTGCCTCGTCCGCATTTTCTCCCATTTCAGTACCAACATTTCAAAACATTAACCAAACGAACCCCGAAATGTCAGACAAATAAATCTCCGATAGTATTATTATAAAACAATTTTCATGATATGTCTATTTATATTTGAAATTAATAGTTATCAAATCCGGCATAAAAAAAGACCGATACCCGACCACAACGACTAAAATTGTGATCAAGTATCGGTCTTTTTTTAATTAATCAAGTACTAATAATTATTACAGATCCCCATACAACTCTGCCTTATATACGCCATCGGCAATCAGCTTCCTAAAACTTTCCATCACCGCCGGCTTGTCCTCTTTATATGTAACTCCAAACCACTTATCATCCGTCGGCAAAACCGCATAATCCACTCCATCTTTAAGCATCTCATCAGCAATAATCGGAAGGAGATATTCATCTTTAAGAGGATCGGTCATACTCTCCTGAAATACAGGGAATCCCTTTTCAAGCACATCAATAAATTCAGCCGGATAGCACCAGAAATTCATTGAAACAAGAGAATTTACATCTAACGCAATGCCATCAGCTTCCGCACCGGATGCTGTCTTAATAATGTTCTTTGTTTCATTTATTCCCACTAACCTGCCCTGATCTACAGTACAGACTCCACGAGTCACTCCACCATTATCAGATAATGTATTATATAAA
>CADBCZ010000092.1 GCA_902793335.1 uncultured Lachnospiraceae bacterium | reverse complement strand
GTATTGTTGAATATATTGTACAGGATACTTAGAAACTCTTTTTTCGGACAAACAGTCATAGAAACAAAACTTTTTATCCAAGCGCACGCATTTATAAAACTAAATCAGACAAACTGCTATGCGTACAAAACCTAAAAGAGTTTCGCGTACAAACCCAAATTTAGATTTGTTTTACCCCCATGTGTACTTTCGGTATATCAACAATTCTAAACCTTTCAAACACATCCCATATATTCATAATTCCATACCCCCAGAAAATATTGGGATATTCATATGAAATCTCACGTTCAGCACTTCTGAAAAAGAAACTTGCAATCTGCTCTGCAAAAAAGAATCCGAATTCCTGATTAGCCAAATTCCATTCAAGAAAAAGCGCCAACATTCCTGCGCTGTGAGCCGCAGCAACTGAGGTTCCGGTACGAGTGGTGAAATTATTTTTAAGACCCGGTCCTGTTATATTAACTCCAGGTGCAGTCATGCTCGGCTTTACCACTGTCCTTGCAGTATATCCACGACCAGCTGCAGCATAAAGACTCCCTGTAATATGATTATATGCCGTCATAGTTATTGCAAGTCTGGAATTACCCGGATTTGTCACTGTATTCTCCGGTTCAGGTTTCAAAAAATATGTATCCTGTTCAAGAAATTGTCTAAGTGGCATCCATATATTAAATGTTCTCTGCCTGCCATCATCGGCATACACATAGAAACGCCAGATTCCGGGTGTCGGATTATTAATCCTGATAAATATAAGTTCATCACCTGAGTATACCTCAACCAGCTGATATACAACATATATAGAAGTTCTTGTAATAGGAAATCCGTACAGCTCTTCCGTTCCAAATCTCGGCGTAATCCTCTCAATCCTTTCACCTCTTGGAGAATCTATGCCTATAGCAAATGTATTAGGAGCATCTCCCCACAGCTCCATTGTAAGTGAAGTCTGCCCATCCGCTATATTTATATCAATCATCTCGTAATCTGCATCTTCAGGAATATTACCGGCATAATGAAGCCTCGTATTCCCCTCATTTCCTGTCGGCACGCTGATCATTACACCTATATTTTCAAGTACACTGTCTAGGTATCTTTCAAGAAAGGTGTAGCCCAAATGTCCACCATTGCTACTCCCTACACCTATATATATGGATATCGGCATTTTCTTTTTACCAGCATATTTTACAATAAAATCCACAGCGTAAATTATATCCGTCTCCTGATAAGCCCTCGCTTCCCGCTTTACACCAAAATATTCCTTAAGATAAGGTTTTGCTTCTTTGAGTTTAACCACAGCTATCTCTGATGCATATGCAATTCCTGTAAAATCTTCTCCCAAACTCTTCCCTCCCGCAGCAATTCCCGCCATAAATGTTCCATGTCCGTCATCATCTCTTGAATTTACAACACTATATGGATTCTCCGAATTCAGGGCTTCATTTATCTGACTATTGCTATACACAGTTCCATACCATGGCATCACCAAATCTTCCTCAGCAGTAGCATCTCCCGATTCTTCAATATTATCGATGACAACGTTTTGTATTTTTTCTCTGTCTCCCAGCTTACCCGACGATATTGTCTGATCCCATATAATTCCAACTCTGCTGTTACCGTTTTCATCTATAAACAGGTTATTTGTATAATCAATTCCTGTATCAATTAAAGCTACAATAACTCCCCGACCGGAAAGTCCCAAATTCCCGATTTCCTGTGCCTGTTTTACTCCTGTCACTTCCATGTTAGTTGAATCCATAAGGCCATATAATTTGGGTATAAAAGAATAAGGAACAGATTCTAAATTAGTTAGTCTCTGTTCCTTCTGTGGACAATGCTGTATCGCAATCCCCTCAATTATCGGATTGGTACAGCAATTATTTTCATTACCTTCTATTATGAGATCCAGTGAGTTGATCACATAGTCATCATAGTCATTACTGTATATCATCTCTTCGCAATCCATATGCTCTCTCCGCAAACAAATGTTACTATACATTATATGCAGTTTATAATTCTTATAACCCTAGAATATCATGATAATTCTTTTAGTTAAAGAAAAGTCAAGATTCACGCCATCTTTCCGTCTTCCGTTGTTCCCATATGCTCTCAGACATATAATTTGCAGAACGGAGCATAATTTAATATGCAGAACAACAATTAATCTACATTATCCCGATTGTCATCCCTATCAATCTTACAATAAATGCTACAATCCATGCAACAATGCACTGCCATAAAACAACATATACAGCCCATTTTTTCCCAAGTTCACTCTTCACAGATGCTATCGCTGCCACACACGGAGTATATAGTAAACTAAAAACAAGCAGGCAGGTTGCAGCCAAAGTACTCATTACTGCTCCTGCGCCCCCTTCAGCATTTAGCAGGACCTCAAGGACAGAAACAACGCTCTCCTTTGCAATAAATCCGCTAACCAGTGAAGTGACAATACGCCAATCCCCAAGTCCCAGCGGTTTAAAAATCGGAACCAAAAATCCGGCAATTGATGCAAGAATACTGTCATGTGAATCGGTTACAAGTTTAAGACCAAAATCAAAGCTCTGCAAGAACCATACAACTATTGTAGCGATAAGTATAACCGAAAAGGCTCTCTGAAGAAAATCCTTTGATTTCTCCCACAGCAGCTGAAGTACATTTCTCGCACTTGGCATTCTGTAATTAGGCAGCTCCATAACAAACGGAACAGCCTCACCCTTAAACATAAACTTTTTATATATCAATGCAACCAGAATACCCATAACTATTCCAGCAACATATAGCCCTATCATTATAAGAGCTTTATATTCAGGAAAAAATGCATCTACAAAAAATGCATATATCGGAAGCTTTGCAGTACAGCTCATAAACGGAGTAAGCAGGATTGTCATCTTACGATCTCTCTCACTCGGCAGAGTTCTTGTTGCCATAACCGCTGGAACCGTACATCCAAAACCTATAAGCAACGGCACTATGCTTCTACCCGAAAGCCCTACCTTTCTAAGCAGCTTATCCATAACAAACGCAACCCTTGCAATGTATCCGCTGTCTTCTAACAGTGAAAGGAAGAAAAACATTGTTACTATTATAGGCAGAAAACTGATGATACTTCCTACACCCTCAAATATTCCATTGATTATCAGATCATGCAATACTTCATTTACACCTACGGTAGTAAACAGATTATCCAGGTTATCCGAGATATCACCAATTCCCTCTTCAAGTAATCCCTGAAAAAAAGCACCTATAACATTAAAAGTCAAGAAAAATACCAGACCCATTATCGCGACAAATACAGGTATTGCAGTATATTTACCGGTGAGGATTTTGTCTATCCTGCGACTTCTCTTCTGCTCTTTACTCTCCTTAGGTTTGACAACACATTTCTCGCATAATTTCATAATAAATGAAAAACGCATATCTGCAATAGCCGCACTTCTGTCAAGTCCACGTTCTTTCTCCATCTGAAGTGCTATGTGTTCTAAAGTCTCTTTCTCATTATCCTCTAACCCAAGCTGCTTTATAATATGTTCATCGCCTTCAATTGCCTTAACAGCCGAAAAACGCACTGGTATTCCGTTTTTTTCGGCATGATCTTCAATCAAATGAATAGCAGCGTGAATACATCTGTGTACAGCTCCACCTCCATCATCTTTTCCACAAAAATCTTTTCTTGACGGTTTTTCCTGATACTTTGCAATATGAATCGCATGTTCAACAAGCTCATGAACACCATGATTCTTTGCCGCCGATATAGGTACTACAGGAACTCCAAGCATCGATTCCATAGTATTAACATCTACGGAACCACCGTTTCCAGCCATTTCATCCATCATATTTAGAGCTACTACAACAGGAATTCCCATCTCCAAAAGCTGCATCGTCAAATAAAGATTTCTCTCAATATTGGTAGCATCCACAATATTAATGATTGCCTTCGGTTTTTCCCAAAGCACAAAATTCCTTGAAACCAACTCCTCCGTTGTATACGGAGACATGGAATAGATACCCGGCAGATCAGTTACCAAAGTATCGGGATGACCAATAATAATTCCATCCTTTCGATCTACGGTAACTCCCGGGAAATTACCTACATGCTGTTTAGAACCGGTCAGCTGATTAAACAATGTCGTCTTGCCACTGTTCTGATTTCCGACAAGCGCAAATGTCAGAGTTGTCCCATCCGGAAGCGGGTCACCGTCCCCCTTCAAATGAAACCTTCCGCCTTCACCGAGTCCGGGATGTTCCAGTTTTTTTGCCGCTTTGTCAGATTTATTCTTTGACGAATCTCCTGATTTCCTTTCAATTACCTTATCAGAATCATCCTTGGACTGTTCATTATTATCAGCCTTAGCTTCAACCTCAATCTGTGCAGCATCATTAAGTCTTAAGGTAAGTTCATAATCATGCACTCTTATTTCCAACGGATCTCCCATCGGTGCATATTTAACTACCTTAACCTCTACGCCCGGTATGATTCCCATATCAAGAAAATGTTGTCTTAAAGCACCACTGCCTCCAACATTTTCTACGATGGCTGATTTTCCAATTTCCAACTCCTTAAGGTTCATGTTGCTGCTCCTTTGTCATTTCACGTATTTTCGAGAACTATGCTTTCTCGTTATCTTATAAATTGAAAGAAAAGTCTGCATTTTCCTCGACATCCAACTCTTTCCGATAAGATATATTATCACAACGTAACAACCTATAATATTGTGGCCTTCTCCATATACTTATTAATACTTAAGCATCTTTAAGAAATGCCTTGTATGACTTATAGGCCTCATATATATCTGCCTTACTTGTAATCTCCCATGGTGCATGCATATTAAGAACCGCAACACCACTGTCAATAACATTCATACCATAAAGCGAAAGAATATATGCTATAGTTCCGCCTCCACCTATATCTACCTTACCAAGTTCTGCAGTCTGGAATGCAACATTGTTATCGTCCATTATCTTACGAAGCTTTCCTACATACTCAGCATTTGCATCATTAGATCCGGATTTACCACGAGAACCCGTAAACTTATTAAATACAACTCCTCTTCCAAAGTATGCACAGTTCTTCTTTTCAAATGCACTAGCGAAGTTGGGATCAAATGCTGCAGATACATCAGAAGAAAGCATAAATGATGCCGCAAGACATCTTTTAAGATTAAGGTCTGAATAATCACCCATTGCATTCATAAGCTCAGCAACAGAATTCTCAAAGAACTTAGACTGCATTCCTGTAGCACCCACTGAACCTATCTCCTCCTTGTCTACAAGAAGACAGCATGCAGTTCTTGAAACTTTGGGCATATCAAGCATTGCAGCTAAAGATGTGTAAGCACATACTCTGTCGTCCTGTCCATAGCCTATTATCATTGATTCATCAAGGCCGGCATTTCTTGCCTTTCCGGCCGGAACAATCTCAAGCTCTGCTGAAAGAAAATCCTCTTCTTCCATTTTATATTTCTTCTTGAGAACCGATAATACCATCTTCTTTACAGCTTCTTTATCCTCCTTTGGAAGAGGTTTGCTTCCAACAAGAATATCAAGCTGTTCTCCTTCTATAACCTTGTTTGCCTTTTTATCCATCTGCTCACCTGCAAGATGAATCAAAAGATCTGTTACACAGAATACAGGATCTTTATCATTTTCACCTATTACAATATCAATGACCTCACCATTTTTTAAAGCAACTACGCCATGAATAGCAAGCGGAAGTGTCACCCACTGATACTTCTTAATGCCACCATAATAATGTGTATCAAGATAAGCAAGATCAGTGTCCTCATATAGCGGATTCTGTTTTACATCCATTCGAGGCGAATCAATATGAGCTCCCAAAATATTCATTCCGTTTACAATAGGCTCTGTACCTATCCGGAAAAGTGCAACTGATTTCTTCATGTTAACTGCATATATTTTATCGTTTGTCTTAATCTTCTTTTTTGATTTTATAATCTCTTCAATATTAATATATCCTGCTTCCTCTGCAGCTTTCACAATTTCCTTTACACATTCTCTTTCAGTCTTTCCGTTATCCAGGAATAATCTATAATCCTTACAAAGTTTTTCTAATTCCTTAATCTCTGTATTATTATAGTCCTTCCACGCATTTCTTCTTTCCAAAATATAAACGCCTCCTTATACTTATACATTATTAATAGTATGAATAACCACAACTAAGTTCAAACTTAATCTTCGACTTGTTTTCACTAAGTTATCTGTTAATCTGTGTTGTCTGTCAATTTTGCTCGAGTGCCAAAACTCCACGCATTTCCAAAATCGGACCTCCGGTACCCTCTATATATTCCTGCGTTATTGTAACTCGTCCTATATTATCATCACGAGGAATCTGGTACATGATATCAAGCATGAATTCTTCGATTATTGCACGAAGTGCCCTGGCTCCCGTCTTCTTTTCCATTGCACGCTTAGCTATAGCATGATAAGCTCCATCATTAAATTTAAGTTCCACTCCATCAAGACTTAAGAGTTTCTGATACTGTTTAAGTATTGCATTCTTTGGTTCTTTAAGAATTTTAACCAACATATCCTCATCTAACGCATCTAAAGAATATAAAACAGGCAGACGCCCAAGAAATTCCGGAATCATTCCAAACTCTCTAAGATCCTCAACTGTCACTTGTTTAAGCAGGTTGTTATCCTTGTCATATTTATCCTTTAGGTCTGCCTGAAAACCAATTGATGATTGCTTATTAAGTCTTGCTTTAATAATATCCTCAATATCAGGAAATGCTCCACCACAGATAAATAATATATTTCTCGTATTGATAGTTGCAAGCGGCACCATTGCATTTTTGCTTCCTGCTCCGACAGGAACTTCAACTTCAGCACCCTCCAAGAGTTTAAGCAAGCCCTGCTGAACAGCTTCACCGCTTACATCTCTTGAATTAGTATTCCTCTTCTTCGCAATCTTATCAATCTCATCTATAAATACAATACCTCTCTCTGCCTTCTCAACATCATTGTCCGCAGCTGCAAGAAGTTTAGAAAGTACACTCTCCACATCATCGCCTATGTAACCAGCCTCAGTTAGAGTAGTCGCATCTGTTATAGCAAGAGGAACATTTAGTATCCTGGCAATAGTCTTAACCAGATATGTCTTACCAGAACCCGTAGGACCAACCATGAGCATATTAGATTTCTCAATCTCAATATCATCCATAGTATCGGTGAGTACTCTCTTATAATGGTTATATACCGCAACAGATATAACCTTCTTCGCATACTCCTGTCCAATTACATATTCATCAAGCTTAGCCTTCATCTCATGAGGGGCAGGAATAGAAGAAAGGGTCATCTCCGGCTCTTCTTTTTTATCCTCTTTTTCTTTCTTTTTCTTCACTTTCTGACTCTTCGGAATATCGTTAACCGGAGTGAACTGATTCATGTTCAGATTCGGCATGTTCGAAAGATCCATAAATTGCATTCCACCACCAGAGAAACTGTCAAATGTCTTCTGCATACAGTCCTGACAAATATTAATATTGTTGGGCATATATATAAGTTTTCCTACCGATGATTCCGGTCTTCTGCACAAATAGCAGTATTTTTCGTAATTGTCATCTTTATTGTTATCCATTTTTATCCTCCATATAAATTGGGGTTTGTACGCGAAACTCTTTTAGGTTTTGTACGCATAGCAGTTTGTCTGATTTAGTTTTTATAAATGCGTGCGCTTGGATAAAAAGTTTTATTTTTATGACTGTTTGTCCAAAAAAGAGTTTCTATGTATCCCTTAAAGTTTATCTATTTCGGACGCGGTACATCTCAATAGTCGACCTCCTGTCTCCTTTGAGACTGACGGACATCCA
>CADBCZ010000091.1 GCA_902793335.1 uncultured Lachnospiraceae bacterium | reverse complement strand
TCCTGATACTCGCACAACTTCGATGTATCTGCCGAAACTATATCATAGATATTCTGGCATACCTTAGTAGAACACTTATTATGACTGACAGGTAAAAGCTCTTCTCTGATTTCATCAGCCGATACTCCAATCAAATACTTCCGAGATGGATATGTTTCAAAGAAATGAAGTGCAGTCGGTCTTGATATATCTTGAAAGAACTCTTTGTAATAAGGATATGCTCTATGTAACTGTTCATGCAACTGATTAACCAGTCGCACTCTCTGGTTCATAATCGTATCTCTACGATGTACCAACTGTTGAATACTCCAGTATTCATCCAAAGGACAGGCATCTGGAAGTTTATTGAATTCATGGATTCCTGCCATGGCGATAGCTCTCGCATCATCTTCATCTGATTTGCGGTACATAGCACGATGCTTGGCTTGGCGATTTGACAATGCTGGATTGACATCTTTAACAATATAGCCTTTATCTATCAGCCATACAGCCAACGCTCGACCATAACCATACGCATTCTCAAGGCAATAGAAAGCCTCTGTATCTACCCCTTGTGACAGATTCATCTTTTGAATGCACTTCTTTACCTTACGTTCCAACTTTGAAAAATCTGTTGGAACATTATCAAATGTAATTGTACCTAACTCTTTACCACAGTTATCTAATATCATAGCGGTATGAGCTAGTTTATGCAGGTCAATACCTACAAAAATATAATCTTGTAATCTCATAATAAAAGAAACCTCCTTAACGAAAAACTGAAAGCCTCAACTGTTAAATCGTGAATAGGGATTACGCATAGCAACCTAATCCGACAAGGGTGGAAAATTCATATATTTCTGGTCGGTCTCAAGGTGTCTGCTACAGACAGCACCGCCGACTTTACAGGAGCAAACAATCCCATACATGAATATGGGCAATCCATGAAGGCTTACGAACTGCTCCAAAGATTGTGTGTGATGTTAACTCTGTCGAAACCACTATTCAAGTCATTTCTGCATGAATTCACACATTAAAAATATTTATTTTTTCGTAGGATAATTATACCAAACGCACTTTTTCACACATGCCCCACAGAAGCCTAATTTCATGCACTTTGTGAGCGATTCAGAAGCCCAGCTTTGACGATTACATACGTGGATGGAGCAATTAGACAGGTTAAGGTAAAACAGAGCAGATACAAAGGCATGTCAAGCACTTTTTTTAAATATTTGCAGAATAACTACCACATCAGATAAACCGCCTACCCCAGATCATAGAAAAAGCTGTAGTTACCTGTCATACAACAAGTAGTCTACAGCCATTTCACTTTATCTTATATTTTCGGTTCAATATTGCTTAAGCGATTATCATACACTTATAAAAGTGACAACGAGCCTTCCGCCTCTAACACTAATATTTATCCCAGACATACGCTCTTCAAAATAACCTCTTCCATCTCCTTAGTACCGATACCGATATATTTTTGCGTGGTATCCAGACTGGAATGCTGCAGGAGATTTCTGACAAGCTCTATATTATAATCGCTATTGATATAGGCGTTGGTCGCAAATGCCTTACGAAAAGAATGAGTACCTATACCTTCAAGTCCCAGATACTCACACGTTATCTTAAGAAGCTTTGATACCACTCGCTCCGATATCGGAAAGAGCTTCTGTGTCGGCAGAATATTATGAGCATTGGCATATTCTTGGATAAAGAGATACACATCTATGGGAATCGTATATCCTCTATGCTTGCCAGTCTTCTGCTCTGTGATATCAAAGCAGTACCTTTTGCCATCTTTCACAAGATTACACATACGAAGTTCCAACACATCACCGATGCGGATGCCGAGATTGTACTCTATAGTTAAAACTGTAGCTATCCTCTTGTTAGGCTGTCTTGCTACCCCATCATTATCTGTAAACCCTGTTCTGATCGTACTGACAATCAGCTTGAATGTATCTTCATCAATACACCTTGAACGCTTATTCATTATTCTCACCAATCCTTTCAATCTCGCATATAAATTTCAATAGATATATCTGTCGGAATCATGACCGTAACTGGAGCATTCAAAAATGGATGTCTTGCAACAGTTCCTATAACAAGGATTTCAAGTTCCTATGTTTTACAATCAAAATCAGAAAAGCCAGTAAATAAAGGATAGTTCCAATAATAACCATTATAGGCTCTCTGGTATCAGAAAACTTTGAAATGCCTATCATAACTAACCCGACAGAGAGATTAAAACAAAATCAGTGATACTGAATACACCTTAAGTATTGAAAGAATTCCTTAAAACAGCAGGAAGATATGAAAAGAGATTTTGACTACAGATAAATTTTTTATAATCATACTTCGCCCATTTATTATTTTCGGAACAACACAAAATAAAAGGATTTTTCCAATAAAATGCCTTGATTATAAAATCATGATGTGTAATTCAGCAAAAAACAAATCATATAATGCATCATATGATACCCCTATGAATCAGAAACAAATCAAATAATGCAATAAGTTCTACAGCCAGAGTTCCTATATCAGAATCCAAATCTCAAAAGCTTCATCAAAACTCAAAACAGATTAAGTCAGAGAATATCAATATCAGCTTAAAACAAAAGAAAGCTAATATTACAACAATTAAAGTAATACTCATAATAGTATCAGCTTATATGACTTCAAAGGAAGTAGAAATGAAAACAGCTTCAGTTATTATGAAAACAGCTACTGAAAGCATGCAATCAAAACAATTACAATCTTAGCTACACCAGCAATTACAACTGCTCTCACCCTCTGACGTCTTCCAATTTTTTAAAATTTCTCACCGCTACAACTGACCGAAAATACTATTGATGTAAACGGCGGATATTATATAGCAGAAAGAATATCGATTGAAGCAACTTAGGAAAATCTTCACTTTAGATACAAATAATCAGTTTTCCAATACTGTTCTAAGTAATAGCCTTTTTAGCTCCGAATCCTCTTAGTATCTCAGGAACATCTGCATCCATTGGTCTGATATTTGATTCATCTGGTGTAGTTCCATTAAGACCACGCTTGCAGATTTCCTTGATTTTCCACAATGGGTCTATCGGCTTAAATGGTTCATCTTGCACCCCTTTCTTTTCAACTCTTCTCCAATATCTGCCAGAACCAGTCCCCTTCTTTTGATAATACCGCTTATCAACAATATTACATTTTTCTTTATCGCCTATTACGAAGGACTGTCTGAAAGACATATAATAGTTCTTGAGCTTATCCTTGATATCTTTATTAACGACACGCTCTACTGTTGGTCTTTTCATACCTCTACTACAAGAGTATAATGGCATACCTGTCGGATAATACTTTAGTCTTTCACCTTTAATAAATTTTTTGTTCACTCCACAAACATTCTTGGTAACGATATTTTCATTGGATACACCATCTTTTGACTTTTCAAGCTGTTCTCTCTCATAGTCCGAAAGTATATCAATGCTTATATCAGCAGAATCATCACTGTTATCATCATCTACATATTCAACATCAGACAGATATGCTCGGAAATACAGAGCAAGTGTATCTGCGTCATAGACTTTATGAGTATCTGTCATTCCATAGCCCCACAAATCAGCGATATCTTGATTACTTATAAAAGGAGCTTTCGAATCAAATATCAGAAGCAGGTGAATATGCCATGCGTTACCATGATTCTCACCTTGTGGCTCGGCTACTGCTATAAACTTAAAATTCGACTTTGACTCTGACATCTTTTGTTTTCTCAGATAACTGCGGAGCTTACGCAGGAAAGCCTTATTATCTTTGAACACTCTTTTGCAGTCTGTCATCTCTTCTCGATATGTTAATGTAATCCACTTACAGTTTGCAGGACTGGTAGCATTGCACCGAATCAAATCCATTAAAGAATTGATACTCTTCCGAACACTTTTCGGTGACTGAAAACGATTCTCCGAATGTCGGCGTTTTTTTACTTCACCTGTCGATAAATCCACGAACTCATCCTTTGATAGATTTTTAATAGGACACTTCCTGTTTTTACCAGCAGTAAAAGTAACCTGTGCTGAGTTACCTGCCAACTTAAGCGATACTTCGGCATTCTGAGCGATATAAAGCTGATTTGGATTGATAGATTTAATTTTAGTCATAGAAAAACACTCCTAACAAAATAATTTTGCTAAGAGTGCTCTCATATCAGCTTAATGGAACTAAACTGAAGATTCATTATTCAGTTTTACTTAAGTATTCCCAACTGGGGCTAAAAACGCTATTTCTTGCTCGTTACTACCGCAACTCGCTACCCTCACCCTCATAAAATGACTCTGCTTCGCAGAGAGTTATTTCGGGTTCGGGATGGTGGTTGGATTTAGTTGGTTGGTTTTGATGGGGAGGGGTTGTGGTTCTAAAGTATAACCAATCATCCAATCATTAAATGTACTCTTTTACAAATTCAGAATCTACATCAATACCATCATCATTACAGATTTTATCCCAATAATAAACATCTGCGAAATGAATTATTTCCCATTTTTCAAACAAATCATTAATTGAATTTGCAATTTTTATTCCAAATATACCAACATCTTCCATATAGTCAAAAACCTCATGGTCATAAAATCTAATATATCCATCTCTTTTATCGACACAAAACGCATCACCATTAGCAAAATAAAATAATGGATACCAATTTATAATTGATTGATATATCTTTAAATCATCAATCTCTTTATCATACATATCTTCCATAATTGCAACCAAATCTGCATGTTCCTTCTCTAAATTTACATATGGAACAAAATTTACCTCTCCATAATACTTTCCATCTTTGAACCATACCAAATCAAACATTTTGTAGTTTTCATAAATATATTTTACATTATCATTAACACCAATCCCGAGAATACTATCTACATTAGTATTATATAATTCCTGCTTACAACAACTTATTTCATATCGCTCTTCCAAATATGATTTCAATATTTCAAAATAATTATATTGCATTTTATTTTCCTCCTTTATGATATGGATGTATTTCATATCCACTTAAACCATATTCATCCATCAAGTTTCCCGCAAATTGATATACTTCTTTAGCTGTTGCATCAGGATTATTATCTATAAATTCCTTCCATCTTGGATTCCATCCACCCTTTCCATGTATAGAATTCATATGTTGTCCACCTTTACCACCGCTTATTGTAATAGTATAGTCATCTACATTGATTCCTCTTGATGAAAAATAATCTGAATAGTATTCATTTCCTCTAAAAGCAGGGAATATATGATGTTCATTTGTAGTAATTCCTGAAATATCTTTAGATGTTTCTAAAAGAGGAATACTAGTCTTACTTCCGCCCTTACCAAAAGGCCATACAACATATCCACGATTTTTGTTTTTCATCATGCCGCTGCCTGATGATCCACTTCCACCGCTTATTCCTGAGCCTTTTTCAACTTTTCCGGAAATACTATCAGCAACATCCCTTACAGTAGTCTCCATCTTGATACCGGATGCCTTAGCAAGACTTGTTACTTCCTTCATCATACTTCCGGCTGACATCACTGCAAGAGCTCCCATCGCAGCTGCACCAGCTATATTCAATGCCATATCAGGTGTTACTTTTCCACCGTTTACCGCATACTGCACCTTTGCGTCCCCGGCCATTTCTAATGCCTGTGTTGCTGTCTGAACAGTCATATATGCTTTTCCTGCATACTTCATTGTCTGACCGATTATATTTCCGACCTTTGCAAACTTGGTTGCCTTGGATACTCCTGCTATTGCTGTTCCTACAGCCGGTAACGCACAGGCAAGAGATACCGCAGCCTGTCCCCACTTACCTTCAAGGGCATATACACCTGCATTGATTACGTCTGCCGCATCAAAAGCAAGTCCTGCTATATCTAATGCATTATGTAGCCACTGATACTTACTTGCATCTCCCTGCTCATTAGCATTCTCTCCACACAGACCGAAAGGATCTACCATACTTATCGGATTACCTTCACAGTATGCATACCTGTTAAGTCCCTGTCCGTTACTGATATCACCGACCTTGATATCCTGGTTGATGAATCGCTTGATATCAGGGTTATAATAACGAGCACGCATGTAATACAGACCGTTGCTGTCTGTTACAACACCATAACTACCGTTATACAGGAATCTTATGTTATTGACTACTTCTGTCAGAAGTTCTCCGTATGTTCCATATGCAAACTTCTCTATTATTCTTCCAACCTTATCAGTAATAAGAGTTGTAGAACCTATATTGTCATAGTGGTATGCAAAGTACTGACCTGTTGTATCGTTGTTCTGACACGAAAGTCCTTCCGCGCCATAGTAGTAGTGTGTTTCAGAAGCCTTATCTGTTCCTACGTTCTCATAAGCGATAAGCATACGGCTTAATGATCCGCCTGTATCTGTCACATATTCAGTTGTAATGCCATCTTCTTCTGTTGCTATTCTTGTATTCTCGCAGTCATAAGTATAGCTGACTTTGCCTGCTTTGGTCAATCTGTTTCGACAGTCGTAAGTAAGCTCTGTCATCTTACCGTCAACAGGACCATAGAGCATGTTACCCTTGACGTCATAGGTGACTTCTTCGCCATTATACTTTGTAAGGCGGTTTGCAGAGTCATACTCCATGTTGACACTTACAAGCTTGTTAAGGTCACCCTCTGCACTTGTATTCTTAGTAGTAATTTCACCGAATACGTCATATACATAACTGTTATCCTGTAGAACAGTTCCATCTTTATTCTTGTCGACCTGTTCTGTTAATTGTCCTGCAACATCATATATACTTAAAACAAAGCAAGTATGCGGATATCAATATCAGTTTAAAACAAACAGAAGTTAAGATTAAAACAACGATGACTCTACTTAAATCAGTATTAACTTATATCATTTCAATATAAGCACAAATGAAAACAAATTCAGTGAATATTATATCAGCCACAGCTAACATATAAACAGATATTTATTGTCTTATATGTGCAAGTAAATGCGACTATTCTACCCCTATGTAATCTTCCAATATTTCAAAATTTCTTATAGCTACATCTTACCCAAAATACTAATGATACAGACAGCAAAAATCATGAAACAGGAATCATATCGGTTGCGGTAACTTAGGAAAATCTTCACTTTAGATTCAAAATATCATTTTTTCAATACTGTACTATCCTATGACCTTTTTAACTCCGAATATTTTCAATATCTCAGGCACATCATCATCCATTGGTCTGATATTTGTTTCATCTGGTAAAGTTCCATTAAGTCCATGCTTGCATATTTCCTTTATTTTCCATAATGGGTCTATCGGCTTAACTGGCTTATCTGGCACTCCTGCCTCATCATTCTTTCTCCAATACCTTCCAGAACCAGTACCTTTCTTTTGATAATACCGCTTATCTACAATATTCCTTTTTTCTTTATCACCTATTACGAAGGACTGTCTGAAAGACAAATAATAGTTCTTCAGTTTATTCTTGATGTCCTTGTTTATTACACGCTCTACTGTCGGTCTTTTCATTCCTCTACTGCAAGAGTATAATGGCATACCAGTAGGATAATATTTGAGTCTCTCACCTTTTATGAATTTCTTGTTTACCCCACCTACATTCTTTGTAACTATATTTGCGTTAGACACCCCATCTTTTGACTTTTCAAGCTGTTCTCTCTCATACTCCGAAAGTATATCAATGCTTATTTCAGCAGAATCATCACTGTTATTATCATCTAAATATTCTACATCCGAAAGATATGCTCGGAAATATAGAGCAAGCGTATCTGCATCAAAAACCTTATGAGTATCTGTCATACCATAACCCCATAAATCAGCAATATCC